>JAIEQM010000093.1 GCA_019747705.1 Chitinophagaceae bacterium
AAATAAGTGTGGATAACCTGCCTTGTTTTTTAAAATTTTTTAAAAATCAGTTTTTAAGAGGCTGAATAGTTACAAAATCCGTTGCTATAAAATAAAATCAATCCTTCGGATTTGCATTTTATCAGGGGTTTCCAGCAACCACTTAAACTATATTACATTAAAAAACTTCCCCATTAGTTGATGCCTCACCCATCCCTAATATTAATCGAAAATTATAATTCAATTTTTCTTCACAAACAAATACGGGTCGTATTCAATAAAATCACTGGCTTTTACTTCAATGCTTTTTACCTTACCATCTTTAATTACAACAGGTGCGGCAAACTTGCCGTAACCCGGATGGCTCCATGTAAGCAAAAACTCATTAGTATCCATATACTGCAAAGAAGCAGTGAGTGTTTTATGATGTTCAAAAACAAGTTTGAGCACATTATTTTCATTCACAATTTTCATTATGCCATACACTTCATTTTCATACTCACCCGTAAATGCTGTTAAAGGAAGTGCAGGTTGATTTTTTTTGCTGAGGCGTTCTTCCCATTTACTCCACTGTTTTTGATTTTCAGCATTGGCCTGTTGCTGCAACTGAAGCTGGAACTGGCTCCTGTCAACGTACTTTACACCGAGATAGGCATCTAACACCTGGTAACGCAATGCTTCAAAGAAATTCTGATTATCATTATTGGTTAAAATGGTAATGCCGAGTTTTTCTTCCGGCACAAAACAGATATTGGTTACAAAACCAAAAGCGCCACCTGTGTGCCAGTACACCTGCCGCCCGTTATAATCCGTCATAAATTCTCCCAAACCATAAGCCCGGAAATGAGTGGGGTAATAAGGCGATTTTCTGCTGCCGGTTAATATATTGGCATCCCTTGTTTTTTGCAGTACCGCCCATGGAATCACCTGTTTGCCATTTACTTTACCGCTATCCAACTGAAAGTTGATCCACTTTACAATATCACTTACACAACTCACCATGCTTCCGGCCGGGCCAATATTATCAATTTCATCATAAGGCATTTTTTCCAATTTGCCGAATGCATTGGAATACGGAACTGCAAGATTGGTTTGTTGTGTAATACCTGTTGTATTCATAAATGTACGGTTCATGCCCACCGGCTGAAGAATATTTTCTGTAACGTATTGCTGCCAGCTCATGCCACTTACTTTTTCAACGATTTGCCCGGCAGTTAAAAAAGCGGAATTGCAGTAACCATAATCCTGCCGGAACTGCCCGGTGGGTTTTAAGTAACGCATTTTATAAACAATGGAATCTTTAGGCAATGTACTTCCCCAAAAGGTAAAATCACCCTGGAAGGTTTTGGTGCCGAGGCGGTGACATAATAAATCTTTAACGGTAATCATGGCTGATGCTGTTGAGTCATACAGCCGGTACCAGGGAATGTATTGGGTTACTTTATCATCCAATGATAATTTTTTTTCATACTCTAATTTGGCTGCAGAAGTTCCTGTAAACAGTTTGGAATTGGAAGCAATGAAGAACAACGTGTTTTCATCTGCTTTCTCCCCGGTGCCAATTGCTCTTACACCATAACCTTTCATAAAAACAGTTTTGCCATCTTTTACAATTGCAATGGCAAGCCCGGGAATTTTCCAGTCTTTCATACCCCGTGCAATATAGGAATCAAGACTGTCAGGAATGAATGAATATTGCTGTGCCAGGCATGTATTCAAAAAACAGCCCGCCATCAGCAGGAAGGTGAAACTAAAAATCTTTTTCATCATGTTTATTTTACTAAAGATATTATTTCGGGGTAATCTTTTAACAAATTTTGCTAAACCAATACAGTTTATCAGTGTTATTTAAAAAAGTGTATGAGACAGTTACTGATTTTTATTTTCATTATTTCCTTCACAGCAGTTAAGGCGCAAAAAAGCAGGGATTATCCATTGTTTGTTACTGCATCACCCGATCTTATAATACCCAATGCTGAATTTGCAGAAACGCACCGGGTAGGTTATGGTGCATCCATACTTTTTGGTTATAAACTCAGCAATAATATTGCACCCGTTGTGAGTTACAGCTATTATCTTGTTCCGGGCATTAACAAATCTGTAAAAGAACTTAGTGCCAGCCTGCTGAAAGCAGGCGGGCGTTTTTATCTTGGAAATTTTTATTTAATTGGTGATGCCGGTATGATTTTTACCAGCGGTTATGATAATGCCACCCGTTTTGTATTTGGTATTGGTGGCGGTGATGAAATAAAGCTGGGCAGCCGCAGTAAGCTGGATATAAGTGCAGCTTATGAATCATTCAATACAGGAAGAAACAACGGAATTTTTGCTGTGCGGCTGGGATATACATTTCTTATAGGGAGATAATTCTTTTAACGCTCCCACAAAATCTTTTTTCCAAACACCAGTGTATTGTCAGTGAATTTGATTTTGCTGAGTTCGATCACCCATATATCGCCACGGAAAATGCCGGCTACAGGATATTTTTTAAGATAGGCTTCTTTGGCTTTTTTGCCGTTGCTGCCTTCTGCTTTCATAAATGTTCCGTTAAACTGTACTCCTTTGGGTTTTGCTTTTACAATCTTATCAGGTAAAACAGTACCGGCAACCTGTGCATTTTGCAATGCATTTTCGATATGTTTTGTGTCAGTATCGCTTTTAAACACCAGCAAATTATCGCCGGGAACAAAGGCATAATAGCAGCTTGCACAATACGGGTGATTGTTTACAGAAGTAGCAATGGTAACAACAGATTGTTCTTTAAGGAACTCTGCAATTTTATCATCGAGTTTTAAAACTTGCGGATCATTACTTGCCATGCTGGAGATTTTTGTAAAACTAATAAAGAGTTAAAAGATATGCGTGATGAACATCAGTAAAAATAATGATTGTTGCGGATGTTTATTTATACTCCCCAAAAACACCTCTCAGCTCATCTGCAATTTCTCCCAGTGTGCATTTATTTTCAACTGCTTCAATTACAGCAGGCATCAGGTTCTCTGTTCCGGCTGCACAATCATTAATGCGCTGCAGGCACTGATCCACTTTATTGGGATCACGGCTGGCCTTCAGTTGTTTTAATTTTTCAGTTTGTATCAAGCGGATGCTGTCGTCAATCCGGAACACGGGTGTATCATTTTTATCTTCTGATTGAAATTTATTGACACCCACAATTATTTTTTCACCATTTTCAATATTCCGCTGGTATTCATAAGCGCTCCGTGCAATTTCATCCTGTATAAATCCCTGTTCAATAGCGCTGACACTGCCGCCCATGGCATCAATCTTTGAAATGAGTTCCCATGCTTTGGTTTCCACTTCATTCGTAAGGGTTTCAATAAAATAACTTCCTGCAAGTGGGTCAACCGTATCAGTCACGCCACTTTCAAAACCAACAATCTGCTGTGTGCGTAATGCAATACGTGCTGCTTCTTCAGTTGGCAAACTCAATGCTTCATCGTAGCCATTGGTGTGTAATGATTGTGTGCCTCCCAATACGGCCGCTAATGTTTGCACTGTTACACGTGCAATATTGTTCAATGGTTGTTGTGCGGTTAATGTACTTCCGCCGGTTTGGGTATGAAAGCGGAGCATCATGGCCTTGGGGTCTGTGGCGCCCAGTTCTTTCATCATCTTAGCCCACATTCTTCTTGCTGCTCTGAATTTGGCCACTTCTTCAAACAAATTATTATGTGCATTAAAAAAGAAAGAGAGGCGCTTGCCAAATACATTAATATCCAATCCTTTTTCCAGGGCTGCTTTTACATACGCTTTACCATTGCTTAGTGTAAATGCAATTTCCTGAACGGCGGTGCTTCCTGCTTCACGGATATGATAACCGCTGATGGATATTGTGTTCCATTTGGGTAATTCTTTACTGCACCATTCAAAAATATCAGTAATAATGCGCATGCTGGGTTTGGGCGGATAGATATATGTTCCCCGTGCAGCATATTCTTTTAAAATATCATTTTGAATAGTGCCTGCAATTTTTTTCAAATCAGCGCCCTGTTGTTTTGCCAGCGCAACATACAAACTCAGTAAGATGAAACCTGTTGCATTAATAGTCATACTGGTACTCACATCTTCCAGCTTAATACCTTTAAACAAAGTTTGCATGTCTTCAATACTGTCAATGGCCACACCTACTTTGCCCACTTCACCTTCACTCAACGCATGGTCACTGTCATAACCAATTTGTGTGGGCAAATCAAATGCTACGCTCAAACCCATTACGCCCTGGCTCAATAAGTAATGATAACGTTTATTGCTTTCTTCAGCAGTTGAGAATCCTGCATACTGCCGCATGGTCCAGAGCTTGCCCCTGTACATATCTGCCTGCACACCACGTGTAAACGGGAATTGCCCGGGCTGCTCCTGATTGGAAGTTGTGAGATCAGATGCAGTGTAAAGCGTTTTTACTTCAATACCCGAATCAGTAAAGATTTTTTTTTCTTCAGCCATGAAAAAAAGTTAAGACGTATAAAGGTAGAGTTATTGTGCTGTTATAAAACAAGCTTCATCATCCCACCCAATGATTGTTATTAGCCCTGCATCAGTTGTTTTGCTTCTTTTTGAAGAAGTGCAGCAACAATGGGTTGTAAAGATGCATTTTCATCAGCCGCCAGCAATTCTGCAATACTCTTACTCAGATCCAGCCCGGTTGAACCGGGCGGCAGTAATGCTGCTACCTGGTTAATGATATAAATATTTTGCTCCTTTAAGTTCTTAACCGCATCCCATGCTGAAAAGGAAACATACAACTGCTGGCTTACATTGTATTCAAACTCGCTGCGGATGGTTTGTATTAACTGCTGCTGCATTTGTGATGCGGTAAGACTGTTAGCGTTAAAGCGGCTGATTAAATTTTGTAAACCCAATCGTTCAGTTAAAATTGCAAGACGTTCATAAGCCTGTAACTGCAGCCGCAGCATTTCAGGGTTAGACGAAGGTTGCGGCTGGGGTTTCTCCCGTTGTACAGGTGTAAGATTAGTGAACTGCACCTGCTCCTGCGCTGCTATTTGCTGTTTCAGTTCCTCACGCCCTTTTTTGCGCAGGTACCAGCCAAGTATGACAAATACAATGATTGTTCCGCCAAATAAATAGTAATAAATCGGTTCCATAGCACACAAATGTAAGTGATTGTGCGTTTGCTCAAACCTTTCATGAAATCCATTGTTATCTATTAAATTTGCAACATGACAGAAATGATGACATCTTCTCCCGTAAGTTTTACCCCATCAGCTATTGAGGAAATAAAAAAGCTGCTGGCTTCAGAAACTGCAAAACGGTATTTAAGAGTTGGCGCTAAAGGTGGCGGTTGCAGCGGGCTGAGCTACGTTCTGGAAATGGATGCAATGCAGGAAAACGATGAACTCTTTGAGACAGACGGTATTTTCTATATTATGGATAAGAATCACGGACTTTATTTGTATGGTATGCAGATTAACTGGGATAATGGTTTAAATAACCGTGGCTTTACATTTACCAACCCCAATGCCAGCAAAACCTGCGGATGCGGGAGCAGCTTTGCAGTGTAAATAAATTCCTGCAGATGAATTAAAGCATCTGCATTATCCTGATGCCAGATCCAGGTTTAATTGCTTTCTTAAAATTTTATTGCTGGTGATGTTGTGCGGAAAAGTGGGCGGCGGTGGTGCAGGCACATTGGCTTCACCCTTTCTTCTTCTTATTTCCAGCAACAAACTTTCCAGGCCTTTTTTCATGGCCCATGTATGATTGAGTGAAAAAATGGGCTTCATCATCCAGCTTGGTTTTTTAAGAATGGGTTTATTGGCTTCCGGTTTCCAGTAGAAGGTAATATTGCAATATTCTCCGTCCTCTTCAAATGTTCAGATACCTCTTCCGGCAAAATCACCAAAGGCCCTGATGGTACAACCATTTGCCTTTTTATTTTCACTCACAACAATACCGTTTACAATTATTGTTTAGTTCATAGTTTAATTAATGCGGTATTATACACTTATAAATTTTGATGCATTTTTTTGGGCTATAGCCTATTTAAAACTGGTATAAAATGCCATTGAAGCGTATAAGGCAACCAGCCTTTGGTGTAGAGATACACCCGTTTACCAATATTATTCCCGTCACCCTGCGATGCTTCATACACATCCGGGTACACGCTGGGCCGCCATCGTGGAAGTGATTCGCCATTGCCAATAATAGAATCAACCAGTTCACAACTTGCTTTTACATGCCAGTGTGTAATAAAATGATATTCGTTGGAGGCCATAAAAAGATAATTATAATTTTTTTAATGATTTTAAAATGCATGATGCAATTCAGGAAGCAACCCCATCTGGCGCAGCATAGCCGCCTGGTACCACAAATACCAAACACGTTTAATAAGATGGTTTTCCAGGTTGAGAACTGAAACACCTTTAAGGGAAATAAACTTACCTGTTGCAGGTATGTTCATGATTTTTCCTTTGTGATGGCCGCTGGCCGTCCGGCATACAACAACTTCAGATTTTTTTCCAACGAGGTTATCAACGGTAAAATGTAAATCCGGGAAGGCGCTTAAATAATTTGTAACTACGTGCATGAGTTTATCTTTCCCGTACACCTGGTGATTTCCCACATCTTCCCGCACAAAATCATCATGATAGATATTGAGTACACCTTCAGCATCGTGGCTGTTCCAGGCGTTGAATAGTTTTTCTGCTGTTTTATTTGTTGATAATTGCATAAGCACAAACTTAGCGCCCGAACATGGTCAGCTACAAGTTCAATCTTTGTTCATTTTTTGGTCAATTTATAAATAAGGTGGAACGCAGCAGGCTAATATCATTAAGTTAAGCGTCACCTCGAGCACCGGGAGAGGTCTCTCAAAATTTGTTCTGTTTAAATTTGGGAGATTTCTCCTGCCGTCGAAATGACGAACGCTTAACTTAATAACATGGTGCAGCAGGCAGCAGAGCAGGGCGGCTCTTAAAAACCTGAACCTGTTTTACCTGATGGATGAAAATACTTCCCCTCTTTTCATTTGTGCCGAAACATCCATCTTTGCACCTCAAACATCATTTATGACTCCGGAACGCCGTCAGCGCCTTCTCTCTGTTCTCAATAAACGCCAGCCCGATTTAACGGTGGTGCTGGAAAATGTATTTGACCCGCACAATATTTCTGCTGTAATGCGTACCTGTGATGCGGTGGGCATCCAGGAAATTTATGTGCTCACCAATAAAATTCCCCGGCATAAAAAATGGGGCGCACGCAGTTCATCCAGTGCGGCCAAATGGTTAACGGTTCACCAGTTTGAAGATGCGCAGGAATGTTTTGCAGCTTTGCGAAAAAAGTATTCAAAGATTTACACCACACACCTCAGTACTGATGCCGTGAGTTTATATGAAATCAATTTTGCCGAAAGTGTGGCGTTAGTGTTTGGAAATGAACATGAAGGGGTGAGTGAAGAAATGATTCATATGGCAGATGGTAATTTTATCATTCCGCAGATGGGTATTATTCAATCGCTCAATATTTCTGTGGCCTGTGCGGTGAGTATTTATGAAGCGATGCGGCAAAAGACCAATGCGGGGCATTATGAACAACAACGACTGGACGACAGTACTTACAATCAACTTTTACAGGAATGGGGATTCAGGGAAGATGATTTGGAAGAACTTCATAAACAAGAACCTTAATTTTAATTGATGAAACCTTTCCTGTTCTTGTTAATGATAACCACTTTAAGTACCCAGGTACAGGCACAGCAAATCAAACGCTGGAAGATGAATGATTTGCTGCAATACATGGAGCAATCCGATTCGGCACTGGTGATTAATTTCTGGGCTACATTCTGCGGTCCTTGTGTTGAGGAAATTCCGTACTTCCAATCCATCAGCAAAAAATACAAAGACCAAAAAGTAAAATTACTGCTGGTGAGTTTGGACTTTAAAGAATACTATCCGAAAAAAATTGCTGCTTTTGCCAAACGCTTTGGATTTACAGCAGAAATTGTTTGGCTGGATGAAGAAAAGCCGGATGATTTTTGTCCTAAGATTGATACTGCCTGGAGCGGCGCTATGCCTGCAACACTGTTTGTAAACAAGGCAAACCTTTACCGGAATTTTAAAGAAGCCCAACTGAAACCCGGAGAAGTGGAGGCGGAGATAAAGAAAATGATTGGGTTGTAATAAATGAAATGAATCAATAATTGATGAAACTTTTCAGAGCCATATCATCATTTGAATTTTCAGATTTTGAGGCTAATAAGTTTCGATGTACTGAAAGAACGATCAGTGCAAAACAGTTTTTTAAATCACGAAAGGCAGCAGAGGATTTTGTTTCAAAATCAATAGAACGAGAATACGAACCTCCATATCAATTTATAATTGAAATTGAAGTAACTGAGGAGGATTTGAATAAGCAATGGTTTGATGAGCAAGTACTCGATACGCATAAGGCTCTAACTGTTTATGAAGTATTTGCCTTTATTTAATAATTGTTATAAATTTATAAATAGTTATGGCATCTGAATATCAATATGACTTTACCGCCTATATCAGTTTTTTACCGCCGGATTTAGGGGGCAGAAAAAAAAGGATTTATTCCGGGTTCAGGCCATCAGTTTCTTTTAAAACTGACAAACATTACAGCAGCCAATTAATTTTCGATACGCCTGATTATATAGAACCCGGAAGTAATGCAATAGTAACCGTAAAAATTTTACCTGCAATTACGATACCCAAAAACCTTTCAGTAAATGACACTTTTAAAATTGCTGAGGGAAATCATGTTATCGGTACAGGGATCATCAAAAGCAAAATAATCAAACAGGAAGCAGAACTTTTTAAGCAATAAAAAAGCTGGCTCTCTGGCCAGCTTTTTGTTATCATATTGTGCGCCATGCATGCCATTGTTCTTTAAAGTTAAAGTCTTGAACAGGCCATCTAACGGGAACTGTTAATCCAA
>JAIEQM010000007.1 GCA_019747705.1 Chitinophagaceae bacterium
TAACAGTTCCCGTTAGATGGCCTGTTCAAGACTTTAACTTTAAAGAACAATGGCATGCATGGCGCACAAAAAGAAAAGCACAGAAAACAGTATGTTTCTGTGCTTTCACAATTGTTTATGTTAACTGATTAAAAAAGTTATTGAACGATGCAGCATTACTTCAACACATCAAAACCTGTATAAGGTTTCAGCACCTCAGGAATTTCAATTCCATTTTCTGTTTGATAGTTTTCAAGAATGCAGGCCAGTATCCTTGGTAATGCCAGTGAACTTCCGTTGAGTGAATGAATCAACTGTGATTTTCCTTTTTCATCTTTGAAACGGATTTTCATACGGTTGGTTTGAAAATTTTCGAAATTGCTCACACTGCTGCACTCCAGCCATTTCTTTTGTGCAGCGCTCCACACTTCAAAATCATAAGTGAGTGCACTTGCAAAACTCATATCGCCGCCACAAAGACGAAGAATACGGTATTTCAATCCTAATGATTGCACCAGTTTTTCAACATGTGCCACCATTTCATCCAGCACATCATAACTTTTATCAGGATGCACCAATTGTACAATTTCAATTTTATCAAACTGATGTACACGGTTAAGGCCACGCACATCGGCACCAAAACTTCCTGCCTCTCTGCGGAAGCATGGTGTATATGCTGTCATCTTAATGGGCAAGTCTGACTCTTTTAAAATTTCATCTCTGTAAATATTCGTTACCGGTACTTCCGCTGTGGGAATCATGTAAAAATTATCAGCAGGCATGTAATACATCTGTCCTTCTTTATCCGGCAATTGGCCCGTGCCATAAGCTGTTGCCTCGTTCACCATGTAAGGTGGAATATACTCGGTATAGCCTGCGGCTGTATTGTAATCCAAAAAATACTGAATCAATGCACGCTGAAGCTTAGCGCCTTTTCCTTTGTAAACCGGAAAACCACTGCCTGTAATTTTTACACCGAGTTCAAAATTGATGATGTCGTATTTTTTAATGAGTTCCCAATGCGGCTGCGCATTGGCAGGCAACACAGGTTCATCACCACTTTCTTTTACATTCACATTATCTTCTGGTGTTTTACCAGCAGGCACTAATGTTGAAGGAAGATTGGGAAGCTTGATGAGTGCATCATGCAATTGTTTTTCAACTGCAATTAATTGTTCGTTGATGGGTTGAAGTTTGGCTTTTGCTTCAGCCACTTCTGTTTTCTTTGCTTCCGCTGCATCTTTTTCACCTTTACCCATCAGCATACCAATTTCTTTGGATGCTTTATTTACCAGCGATTGTGTTTCATCATAGTGAAAAGTGAGTTGCTTGCGCTGGTCATCCAGTGCAATCACCTCATCCACCAAATTGAGTTCAGCAAAATGTTTGATGCTTAAACGTTCTTTAACCAGTTCTGTGTTATTTCTTAAATAAGCTACCTGCAGCATGTTTCAAATTTGCGGCAAATATAGAAAGATAAACCTATAAGGTCTGCAGTACAGCAATTGCCGCCCGGCAGACCTTATAGGTTTGAATGAAAAAAGGACTACTGCTGCTTGTAGATATCCGGTTGATGAATTTGCATCCAACGGTCAACATTTGTAAGCGGAACAAACCCAAACTTTGCATACAACCCATGAGCATCACGTGTGCCAGGCATCATTCGGCGCAGCCCCTGCAAATCAGGGTGATTTAAGATTTCTTCCATCAGCCACTTGCTTAAGCCCTGACCACGGTAAGCTTCATCAATAAAAACATCTGCCAGATAAGCAAAAGTGGCTTTATCTGTAATCATTCTTGCAAAACCGATTTGCCTGCCCAGGTGAAATACGCCAAAGCATAAAGAATTGTCAATTGATTTTTGTACGGTTTCAATTGGAATATTTTCAGCCCAATAGGATTGATACAAAAACTGATGAATATACTCTACATTAAAATATTCAGTATTGGTTGTAACAGCAAATCCTTCTTTCTGCATACCTGTTTTATAAAAAAAATTTATGAAATGCCCATCAACAAAGCATACCAAAAGAAAATGATTATGGGCATACTATCCCGCAAAAGCGGGACAAGTAGTGGCAATAATTTAAAATAAAAAATAAACACATGAAAGACATTTCTCCACTATCAGCATCCTCCTCCCCACGCCAAATACTTTGGGAGAACAGCATAATGTCATTAAGTTAAGCGTTCGTCATGTCGAGGAACGAGACATCTCATAAAATTCAAACAGTACGAAATTTATGAGACCTCTCCCTGCGGTCGGGGTGACGCTTAACTTAATGACATTGGGCAACTGCAATACCACATCAAAGTTTGTACAAATCCTGCATATTATCCCAGGGAAGTAATACACCTTC
The DNA here is from genome assembly GCA_019747705.1 of Chitinophagaceae bacterium. Taxonomy (GTDB): domain Bacteria; phylum Bacteroidota; class Bacteroidia; order Chitinophagales; family Chitinophagaceae; genus Lacibacter. The sequence continues at coordinate 2,340 of JAIEQM010000007.1, forward strand.
ATTTAGCTTTATATTTTCATTACCGCCATATACCACATAAGCCTGTCCTCCTTTTGCTTTTGCAAGTGTTTTATAATATTTAACTCCGTCAAAAAAATGAAGTGATTTTGTAGTGCCGCTTTTTATTTCAACAGGATAAAGCTTGCCGGTTTTTTCAATAATACAATCTACCTCTTTTCCATGTTTATCCCTCCAGAAAAACAAATTTCCCTGTTCTGCCCGGTTCAGTTTGTTTTTAAGTAATTCCATAATCACTAAATTTTCAAAAATAGTACCACGGGCAAAATGGGTATCTGCCTGCTTTGCATTTTCAATTCCCAGCAGGTAACATAATAAACCTGTATCATAAAAATAAATTTTAGGTTGCTGCACCAGCCTTTTTGCAAAATTGGTATGATGCGGTTTCATGAGGTAAAGGATATAGCTTGCTTCCAAAACTGCCAGCCATGCTTTAATGGTGTTAACAGCCACTCCAACATCAGACGCCAGGGTTGACAAATTAATTAACTGACCCACACGACCTGCCAGCAAACGTATAAATTTTGTAAATAATGAAATGTCTGCTACTTTAATAAGCTGCAATACATCACGCTGCACATAGGTTTGCAGGTAAGATGGATAATAAATACCCGGAGGTATTTTTTTGTCATACACTCTTGGATAGAATCCGGTGAAAGCAGTTTGTGAAAAACTCTTTTTCATCAAACCTGCACTCTGCAACTCAATAAAAGAAAAAGGCAGTAATGTAAGCACCCCTACTCTGCCTGCAAGGGTTTGTGCTATGTGCTGGTTCAATAAAAAATTTTGTGAGCCGCTCAGAATAAATTTTATCTTTTTATCTGCATCCACGATGCCCTGTATGTATGAAAACAGCTCAGGCGCATTCTGCACTTCATCAATAATCACGCCTTTTGAAAAACGGTTTAAAAAGCCCCTTGGGTCAGCTTTTGCGAAACGGAGATCATCCGGATTTTCCAATGAAACATACGGCAGTTTGGGGAATGTGTTTTTAAGCAGGGTTGATTTGCCGCTTTGCCTCGGGCCGTTTAATGAAATAACCGGGAAATACCGGTACAACTGTTTTAATTTCTTTTCAAGCTGTCTCTGAATCATGGTTCGAAGATAAAACTAATTTGGACAAATTTGCAATCGGATTGCAAATTTGTCCAACTCATCAGCTTAAATATTTCCCTGCTATCGGCATCCTCCTGCCCACGCCAAATGCTTTAGGGCTCACACGAATGATGGGACAAAACTGGTTGCGTTTGTATTCATTTACATTCACCAGTTTTAACACACGGTCAACCAAAGCTGCATCGTAACCCATCGCTTTAATTTCTTTGGGGCCCTGCCTGCGTTCAATGTACTGATACAATACTTTATCAAGAATATTGTAATCAGGCAATGAATCAGAATCTTTTTGATTGGGTCTTAATTCAGCACTTGGCGCTTTGGTGATGATGTTATTGGGAATGATTTCGTCCTTACGGTTGATGTATTTCGCCAGTTCATACACCTGCAGTTTATAACAATCGCCCAAAACACCCAGGCCTCCGGCCATATCACCATACAACGTGCCATAACCCGTTGCCAGTTCGCTTTTGTTGGATGTATTGAGTAAGATATATCCAAACTTATTGGCAATGGCCATTAATAAATTCCCTCTTGTGCGGCTTTGAATATTTTCTTCAGCCAAACTAAAAGGCAGGTCTTTGAAAATCGGTTGAAGTTCAGTTAAAAAAGAATCATAAATATTTTTGATAGGAACAATGTCATAGGGATTGCCAAGATTCTTACTCAACTGTTCTGCATCACTTACACTATGCCCGGTTGAATATTGCGAAGGCATCAATATTGCTCTTACATTTTCTTTGCCCAATGCCGTGCAGGCAAGCGCCAATGTTACTGCACTGTCAATACCACCACTGCTGCCAAGAATGGCTTTGGTAAAACCCATTTTGCTGAAGTAATCACGAATGCCGAGGATAATAGCATCATGAATTTCTTTGGTGCTGAGCGTTTCATCCAAATGCAACGGATTCAATTCTTCATTGGGAACAGCAGCAGCTTTGAGTTGAATCGTTTGTTCAAATGTTCCATCATCATTCAAATCAACACTCACCAGCGCTTCTTCCAGCAGCGGAAGTTGGCGTACCATATTTGCATTTTTATCAAATACCAGCGAACCGCCATCAAATACAATTTCTGTTTGACTGCCCACACTGTTGCAATAAATCATCGGCAATTTGTACTTGGTTACATTCAATTTTACAATGGCCTTGCGGTCTTCCACGTGTGTATAATCAAATGGTGATGCTGAAATGTTCAGCATCACATCAGGGTTTTGTTTCATCAGTTCATCCATCGGGCAACTGCGGTAGAGCGGATTATCACCCAGGTTCCAGATATCTTCACAAACCGTTAATGCAATTTTCCTTCCTTTAAATTCAATAATGTTCCAGTCATAAGCCGGTTCAAAGTAACGGTACTCATCAAACACATCATAATTGGGTAAGCAGGTTTTATGCACCACTGCTTTAATTTCTTTATCCTGCAAGAAGAAAACAGCATTATGCAAATCCTTTCCTTCTTTTCGTTTGTTACGGTCCGGAGCGCCTACAATCACAGCAATACCATCAGCATGCTGTTTAATTTCATCAATGGCTTTGTAACTTTTTTCAATAAAATCGTTGAACTCCAGAAAATCTCTTGGGGCGTAGCCACATACAGAAAGTTCGCTGAACAGGATGAGCTCTCCTCCATTTGCCTTTGCTTCTTCAATTGCTGTAATAATTTTGGCAGTATTACTTTCAAAATTGCCGATATGATAATTTTGCTGGGCTAAAAAAATCTTCATTGAACAAATTTCACGAATTTTCTGGTTTAAACGCATTACAACAAAAATCATTTAAGCCCGTTAGAGTAATGATGACTAAAATAGCAGTTGTTCTTTTCAGTTCCATCCTGTTTCTTTCATGTACGAACCAAGAACCCGGGCCCGATGTTTCAAACATAAAGGTTGATCTTATCCTTCGCCGTTTTGATTCCGAATTCTTCAGCCTGGATACCAATAACGTCAAAACTGAGTTATACAGGTTACAAAAAGCTTACCCGGATTTTCTTCCTTTATATATCAATCATGTGCTGGGCCTCGGACCGTTGCAGGACAGTAACCAACTGGCTTTTACAGGAACAAAAAAATTCCTTACGCTCAACAAAAGGATTTATGATACCGCAAAAACGGTTCCCGGTTCTTTAGATGATTTTAAAAAGCAAATGACCGAAGGTTTCCGCTACCTCAAATATGATTATCCGCAATATAAAATTCCGGAAATCATTGCTACCATCGGGCCCATGGATGCACTGGCGCCCATGAGTAACCAAACGCTTACCACCAATTATATGGGGGTGAATTTTATTGCCGTGAGCCTGCAGTTTTACCTTGGGAAAGATTTTGCCATTTATAATGATCCGGGTTATGCATCATCCGTGGCGCCGCAGTACAGGAGCAAACGCTTTAGCAAAGAATATATGACTGCCGATGTATTTAGTTTGGTTATTGATGATATGTACCCCGACAGCAGCAACCGCCTGCCATTAATTGAACGTTTTGTAGAGAAAGGAAAACGCCTTCAATTGCTGAGTAATTTTTTACCGGGTATGAATGATACATTGCTCACCGGTTATACAGGCGCCCAAACAAAATGGTGCACAGAAAATGAGCGGAGTATTTTTAATTTCTTTACCACCAATAATTTGTTGTATGAGCGTGACCCTGCTCTCACACAACCCTTTACATCAGAAGGGCCTTTTACACAATCCATGGGCGAACAATCTCCCGGCAATATTGGCGCTTTTGTGGGCTGGCAAATTGTAAAAGCATATTTAAAAAAGAAAGGAAACATCCGGCCGGATGAATTAATGAAAACACCGGCTAAAATAATTTTTGAAGCATCCTCTTACAAACCAAGATGATACAGTGGGTTTCAAACACATTAGCCTTCCAAATGAATACTAAATACAATCATACGTGCCTGCATTCTGTCAATAACGTTGCTGTAAATTAAGTTCGGATCACGGCTGTGCACATTACCAAAACTGTTACTGATTTTTATTTCCGGGCTGAGAATAAAACTGGGGAAATAAAAATGAAAACCAAGACCAGCTTCATAACCGGCCCCGCCTTTTGAAATTTTCACCAGGTCTTCTGCCCGGCGCCTTTGGCTGTTACTGGCCAAATCATAATCAAACTTAACGCCTCCGATAACATACACACGAAAATTATTGATACGGTCGCTGCTGAATTTCAACTGAAAAGGAAAACTGGTGTAAATACTCTCAATTGTTTTTGCTTGTTGCGTACTGTTGCCCACCTGCGGATAAAGAAGATAATAATTTAATTCCCGGTTGGCAAATATGAGATGCGGGTTGGTTCTTAATTCAAGATGCGGAAATATGCGGAGCGTGCCCAGCAAGCCCAGTCCAAAGCCGGCTTTATTGGTGCTTCCAATAATAGTTACACTGTCGCTTTGCAAAAATTTGGGGTGGTGCTCCAGTTGAAACCGTGCTATATTGGAGCTGAGTGTGATACCAAAATAATAGCGCTTTTCCTCATGATCGGGCAAATTCATTTCTCTTTGCGCAAAAGACGATTTAAAAAAAAGAAACAATAAAACAAATGTTGCAGTTATTTGTCGCCCGTGTAAATGCTGCATATTCCAAAAGTAAGTGGTTTGCATTGAGTATGTTTAAAACCGGTTTTTGTTAGAACAGCTTCAAATGCTTTGCCTTCAGGAAAAGCGTTGATGCTGTTGTTGAGATATTGGTAAGCCTGTTTATTGCTCACAGTGCCTGCAATGGCGGGTGATAATTTACCGATATACCATTTGCAAACAGCGCTGAAGCCGGGGAGCCATGGTTTTGAAAATTCAAGAACGGCCAGGCGGCCACCGGGTTTTAATACCCTGTTGATTTCCGTTAAACCCTTTTCCAGGTTTTCAAAATTGCGTACTCCAAAAGCTACTGTTACTGCATCAAACGTGTTATCAGGAAAGTTTATTGTTTCACTGTCGCCGCTTTGCAGCTCAATAATGGTGGCAAGTCCTTTGTTGTCAATCTTTTTGCGTCCGCCTTCCAGCATTTTTTCACTGATGTCAATACCAATAATTTTTTGAGGAGTTAGCTGGCGGGCGGCCATAATGGCCACATCACCGGTGCCGGTGGCCACATCCAGTATCAGTTGCGGCTTCAGTTCTTTAAGTTGATTCAATGCTTTTCTTCTCCAACCTTTATCAATACCCAGAGATAAAAAACGGTTGAGAAAATCATAACGTGGAGCAATGCTGTCAAACATTTCAGCCACCTGTTCCTTCTTACTTTTATCAGAGCCATTCTGTGGCACTACCTTATCATGTAAGTACTGGTTGTTCATGCGGGGGCAAAGATAGCTTATACAGTTAAGAGTTATGGGTTACGGGTTACGGGTTACGGGTTACGGGTTACGGGTTACGGGTTACGGGTTTGCCCTCCCATAACTCATAACCCGCAACCCGTAGCCCCTAAAAAATAACCCATAACTTGCATTTAATGAACATCAAAACAGCCACATACCTCATCAGCAGTCCATCGGTGGAGCAATGCCCCAAGGGTGATAAACCTGAATATGCATTCATTGGCCGCAGCAATGTGGGCAAATCATCACTCATTAACATGATTTGCAATATTCAAACCCTGGCCAAAACCAGCGGTTCGCCCGGTAAAACGCAACTCATCAATCATTTTGATGTAAAAAGTATAGATGAAAAAACACACAAAGTAAACAGTTGGTACCTGGTGGATTTGCCCGGCTATGGTTATGCAAAAGTGGCACAGGGCAAACGAAAACAATGGGTGAAGATGATTGAAAATTACATCCGCAAACGGGAGAACCTCATCAATCTTTTTGTACTCATCGATAGCCGCCACACGCCCCAGCAAATTGATCTGGAATTCATCAATCAACTGGGTGAGTGGAATATTCCCTTTACTATCGTATTTACAAAAGCTGATAAAAGCACACAGAAAGAAGTGGCTGCTACAGTAAAAACGTTTTTAAATGCATTAGCTAAAACATGGCAGTTTCTGCCGCAGAGTTTTGTAACATCGGCTGTAAAGTACAGAGGACGTAAAGAAATACTTGCTTTTATAGATGAGTGTAATAAAAAAGTAGAAGAGCAAGCAGGAAGTCAAAAGTAAAAAGATGCACTGTCAGCAAGCCTCCTTAACTCTTTTCCCTCTTTCAAACTCTTAGCTCTGTATTCTAAGCAGCCCCCTAAATCCCCCCAAGGGGGACTTCCCCAAACACAAGCCACGCTTTTCAAAACATCTTTATTAAGGGGAACAGCTTTTTTTATTACTCCCTCTTTAACTCTTTCCGCTCTTAGTTCCTCTTAGCCCTGTATTCCCACAAAAAAAAAGACGTTCAAAATTGAACATCTCTCTTTAACTCTTTTCCCTCTTTCAAACTCTTAGCTCTGTATTTTAAGCAGCCCCCTAAATCCCCCCAAGGGGGACTTCCCCAAACACAAGCCACGCTTTTCAAAACATCTTTATTAAGGG
>JAIEQM010000069.1 GCA_019747705.1 Chitinophagaceae bacterium
GGTTCCTCTCCTCAAGGAGAGGCTAGGTGAGGTGGAGTTTAGCGGAGCTGCTTTTAAATCAACAACTTTCAACTTCTCAGCAATAAATCGAACTTCTTGATTAGCTTGGGCTGTGCAAGGTTCCTCTCCTCAAGGAGAGGCTAGGTGAGGTGGAGTTAACCTCTTTTACTCCTTTCGCTCTTTAACCTCTTAGTCCTATCTTGCGCCTTTAAACGATTGCACATGAAAAATATATCTGTCATTGGCGCCGGCACAATGGGCAACGGCATTGCACATGTATTTGCACAAAGCGGTTTCCAGGTAAAGTTAATTGATGTTCAATATTCATTGCTGGAGAAAGCCATTGCCACCATCACCAAAAATTTTGACCGCCAAATAAGTAAAGGCACTGCAACTGAAGAACAAAAACAGGCAGCACTGAAAAACATCAAACCTGTAACAGACATTATTGAAGGGGTTAAAGATGCAGAGCTTGTTGTTGAAGCAGCAACAGAGAATATTGATTTAAAACTGGAGATTTTCCGTCAGATAGATAAACACGCCCCTGCAGGTTGCATTTTAGCCACGAACACCTCTTCTATTTCCATTACAAAAATCGCATCCGTTACCAATCGGGCGCAGTTGGTGATTGGTATGCACTTTATGAACCCGGTGCCGGTAATGAAACTGGTGGAAATTATTAATGGTTATGCCACAGCAAAAGAAGTAACGCATACAATTGCTGAGTTGAGCAAGCAGTTGGGCAAAATACCCTGCGTGGTAAATGATTATCCCGGTTTTATTGCCAACCGTATTTTAATGCCCATGATTAATGAAGCCATTTACAGTTTGTATGAAGGCGTGGCAGGTGTTGAAGAAATTGATACGGTTATGAAGCTGGGTATGGCACACCCCATGGGACCTTTGCAGTTAGCTGATTTTATTGGACTGGATGTGTGTCTTGCCATTTTGAAAGTGTTGCAGGATGGTTTTGGCAATCCCAAGTATGCACCTTGTCCGTTATTGGTAAACATGGTTACAGCAGGCAAACTGGGAGTAAAAAGCGGTGAAGGGTTTTATACCTATGTTGCGGGAAGCAAAGAGGTGAAGCCTGCCCGGATTCGCTAAGAAGACGGGGTGAGTGAGCGGCTAATTAATCAGGTATCAAAATAAAAAGTAATTTTAAAAAAAATCATGTCAGAAATTATTGTCAGAACAAAATCAAAAAGACAGGAAAAAGTTGTAAAAAACTTTTCAGAAAGTCTTGATATTGATTATATGACAGAAGCACAGGAAGAAGAAGCGCTCTATCAGGCCATGAAAAAAGGCAGAAAAACAAAAACACTTCCACCAAAAGAACAGGAGGCCTTTTTAAGGAAACTGAAACTTGCCAAATGAACATTGTTATTAAACAATTGTTTGAAAATGGAGCTCCCGATTTAATAAGAGTGTTTATGAGAAAATAAACATACATACTTTCCATGATCAATAGCAGTAATTCCACACCAACCCAACCCAAACTCTTTATGCTCCTCATCGGTTGCAAGCCCAAAGGCCGCAACACAGAACAGCATGATATTTATTTCGGTATTGCAGAAAGTATCAAAGCATTACTTCCCGATATCAAAGCCTTCTGGCCGGAAGCTGAAGGGCGTATGCATATTGATGGATGGCGGGAAGTAAAACAGGTAGATGGATATACCGTATCCATTCTGCCATCCAACCGGTCTGCCACAACAGAAGCCAAACTTTTTTTCATTAACCTCGGCGGTTATAAAGAAAATGAGTTTGAAGAATTTCATTATTAAATTTTAAGCGATGCAATCAATAAAAGCGATGCAATCAACGCTTTAAAAAAAAACGGCTTTTTACATGCACACACAGTTCAAAGACGCTGATTCACACATTGATGACAAATATGGTGTGGATGCAGATGACCTGTATGAAATTGAAGACATACTTGATGCAACAATGAAAGAACAATATCAAATTCAGCTTACAAAATCTGCGGAGCAGGTACCGGCTGATGAATTGCATCTCGGCTATTTTAAACTAAGCTCCTTTGAATAATATTTTAAATTACTGCAAGTTTTACAAAGAACGTTGTTCCTTTATATTCCTCTGTTTCAAACCAGATATCGCCTTTCATCTGCTCCACAATGCTCTTGCACATGGCCAGCCCCAATCCCGTGCCGGATGTTTTAGTAGTAAAGTTGGGATAGAAAATTTTATCCCGCAACTGCGGTTCAATGCCATCGCCATTATCTTTTATTGAAACAATTACTTCTTTATTTTCAACCGTGTAATTCACTTCCACCAGCGCTTTGCGTTCTTCTGTTACTGATTCTGTTGCATTACGGATAAGGTTCGTGAACAAACGGTTCATCTGGGTTTTATCACCCTTCACCCACACATCCCTGTTTACTGAATTATAAAACAGCAAATCACTGCCGGTATCCATTCCGAATAAATCAATCACAGCTTTTAACGATTCATACAAATTCACACGCTCCTGCCGGGCATTACCAATATTGGCAAAGCTGGAAAACTCAGATGCAATATTGCTCAGGTAATCAATTTGCTCCACCAGTGTTTTGGCTACAGTTTGAGAAATCTGTTTACTGTCTGCTGCATTATCATCCACTGCTTTTTGCAGGTATTGGATACTCAGCTTCATTGGTGTTAACGGGTTCTTGATTTCATGCGCTACCTGCCGGGCCATTTCACGCCAGGCGCCTTCCCGCTCACTCTTGGCCAGCATGGCTGCACTCTCTTCCAGTTGCAGCACCATGCGGTTGTATTCCGTAACCAGTTCACCAATTTCATCGTTGCGGTTCCAGATGATGGCTTCATTGGCCTTGCCCAGTTTTATTTCTTTCATCTTATTACTGATGAATGCAAACGAAGAAGTAATACGGTTGGTTACAAAAAATGCAATGAGTCCCGCAATTAAAAAAATAAATGCATTTAAGTTAATAAGTGTAACAAGGAAACTGGAAATTTCCTGTTTCAGTTCATTTTGCGAAGTAAAGTAAGGGATGTTGAGATAGGCATACGTTTTCCCTTTCTCATCACGCACCGGCATATAAATACTCATGTAAGTGCGGCTGCCCACCTTTTCCTCTTCTATGGTTTGCACCAGGAACTGTTTTGATAATTTGTAAAACGCATTGGGCTCCATCTTCCTGCTAAGCAACCCTTTATAGTAATAATAAGGCTGTGATGATACCCGCAGGCTGCCATCAGGATCATACACGTTTACATCCACACCATGTATTTCTGAAATACGGTTTACCTTGGTTTGCAGTTCGCCCGCCGCCACTTCATCATACACTTTTAATACATCATCAAAAATAGCATGCTGCTGCAATGCCTGCTGCATTTCGCCTTTCATGATCTGTATAGTGCGGCTCAAGCGTTCTTTATTGGTGCGGCTGTGGCGGTTAATAAAAAAGAAAATGGTAACCACACCAATAATGAAAAACGAAATAATACTGATAGCTGAAATGGTTGTATGTACCTGTGTACGGAAATTAAACTGTAATTGCTGTTTCCATGCACTCAACTTAAACCCACGCTGAAACAAAAACAGGATAAGCTGCCACGAAGCCAGCATTATTAAAAATATAAGAAACAACCATGCAAACAAAGTAATGGCCTGCAACCATCCGTCCTTTTTTTTTACAACTACTACGGAGCGGTTGGGGGCGGCATTGTACCAAAGTTCAGAGTAACCGTTTTTTTCATGTTCGTGAAAACCGGTGGGCGATTCATGATGCTCCGGTAAATGAACTTCAAACGGGTAATCATTATAACTGCTGGCCAGTTCATTATCTTTATAAACAGCATAAGCATAGGAAGGTGATAAATCTGTTTGCTGGTTGAATGTTTTTGAAAACAGTTCAAAGTAAAATTTTTCCCCGCTGTAACGCCTGGGTTTTGAAAGAATAAACACATAGCCTTTTAAACTAAAATTTCCGGTATCCCTCACTTCCCGTTTGGCGAGGTAATAAAACTTATCATAGGATTCTTCATAATAACGCCAGGCATCAGCCGTTGTTTCCTTGCTTTGTAAGTTATAAATGGTATTAAGTGTATTGTAAGAAGTGGAATCATCATTAAATAATGGCTTTTCCTCTTCGCTGTAAGTAAATATCCGGGTATCAAATTTATTCAGGTAACCGCTGAAATGTTCACCCAGCAAACTGTCTTTCAGCACCTGATTATTGCCCTGCACACGAAACCGGTAAAAATTATTTCTTAAAAAATCAGTTCTGAAATTATTTAATGCAATGCTTAACAAACTTTCGGCTGAAGGATCTGTTTGTAAATTTAATTTCTCTGCCACCCGTTTCCGGTCGGCCCATTCCTTTTTACCGTTTTCCAAAAGAAGCAAAACAGTAAGGGATACAGAGTAAAAGAACAGCCAGAAAAGCGTTTTACCACCCGACGGAAAAAATTTGAGTACTGCTTTATTCCACCGCAATAATAAAATGAAAGGCAGCACCCATACGAGTAACCCAAGATTGAAAGGAACATTATTGCCACTGAGTGTAATGGTAAGGAATACAAAGCCCACTACAATGAGCAGCACATACTGCACCAGTAATTTATTTTCAGTTTGAATTTTATAAAAATCAAACAGCATTTCCATAACCAGGTAATAACATAATGCCAGGCAACCCAGCAAAAAGAACCCAATAAAACTGTACACCGAAAGGCTGAAAAAATTCGTAACGTCAAAGGAAATTTGTGAATCGGCCACCAGGCTGCGGATGGTGTTTCCAAACAGCACCGTTAAAAAATAAATCAGTATTGCCGGCAGCAAACCTGCGATGTACACATTTTTGAACAACCGTTTTGTAAAAGGCTTTGCATAACGTTTAATAAACACCAGCAACCATAAAAGGAGCAGCACATTCAGCAAAAAATCACCCAGTGATTTTAAAATATAGTTCGAGCCATATACTGCGGGGTCAAAAAGCTCAAACTGCCTTACGTTGAGCGGTATGGGCAAATAGTAAGTGACGGTTCTTAACCCGGCAATTAAAACAAGCAAAAACAAAAAACCTTTTGCAAATGAATGCTGCTTTACAATTTGCACTGCCGCTTTATGAATGAGCAGCAGGATGCAGATAACAGCCAGCAGACGGAGCAGCACCGTAACAAAACTCAGCGGCTGTGCCATATTTGTTTTTTCAGTAAGCCAGAAAAGCGGCTCTTCATTGCTGCCTTTTACCGCTAAAGGAGATGCTTCTGTTTCACTCACGTTGTAATACTCTTCTACTGATGGCAAATACGCAAAACTGTTATTCAAATCATTGGTGGTAACAAAATATTCCCATTTTACAGGTATAAGGGCAACAGCAGCGATATTTTTATTTTTGGATGTACTGATGGTTTTCCGGACAACAACATAATAACCGTTAATGAGTTTTTGAAACCATTGCCCGTCTTCATGCTGCCATAAACCAAGGCTTGGTTGAATAATTTGCGTGTTCCAGAATTTTAATTCAGGCCCATCCGGTGTGGTTTGTGCAAGAAAAATAAAATAATCTTTACTGCACACATCACTGAAGGATGCTTCATCTGCTTTTAGTGTAAACAACTGATCTGCCAGTTGCTGATCGGTAAGCAACCGTTCAAAATCGGCATTACGTTTGGAGATGCTGCGTTCAATGGTGTTTCTCACCTGTTTGGGTGCAGAAGTATAGGACCAGTAATACTGAAACAAATAAGAGAAAGTGAGCAACCAGGCTGCCAGTATTAACAGGTACGCATTCTTATACAAAAATGATTTTATGGTTGTTCGTTCACTCAATGTGGTTGAGATGTTCCTTCTTTGTTTTGCTGTTTAATCCGGTTCCAGATGGCATCCATTTCTTCCAGCGTCATATTCTCCAGTTTCTTTCCTTCACTCACCGCCACTTGTTCCATCTGCTGAAAACGACTGATAAATTTTTTATTGGTGCGTTCCAGCGCCAGGTCTGCATCCACTTGCAAAAACCGTGCATAATTCACAAGAGAAAATAAAACATCCCCCATTTCATCTTCTGTTTTACGCTGGTCGTTTTGCGCCGCCACTTCCTGCAGTTCCTGCAACTCTTCATTTATTTTATCAAACACCTGTTCTTTTACATCCCACTCAAAACCCACCTGTTTCGCTTTTTCCTGTATGCGGATGGCTTTTACCAATGATGGCAATGAAGCAGGCACACCCTGCAGTACAGAAGTTTTGCCTTCTTTCATTTTCAGTTTTTCCCAGTTGCGTTTTACATCCTCTTCATCATTCACTTTTATTTCGCCATAAATATGCGGGTGACGTGCAATGAGTTTATCACACACACCATTAATCACTTCATCAAGAGTAAACTGGTTTTGCTCGGCTCCTATTTGGGAGTAAAATACAAGGTGCAGCATTAAATCGCCCAGTTCTTCTTTAATATATTTCCAGTTCTTGCCGGTAATCGCATCTGCCAGCTCATAGGTTTCTTCTATGGTTAAAGGCCGGAGTGTTTCAATGGTTTGCTTTCTGTCCCAGGGGCATTGTTCACGGAGTTCATCCATGATGGTTACCAGGCGGAAGAAACTGTCTTTTATTTTTTGTTCGTTCATGTATTATACGTTGAATAATGTGTAAGAAAAAAGACCAATGAATAAAAAAGTAAACAATAAGAACAAGAGGAAAAGGAGAATAAAATATTTCAGGATTGTTTTAAAGCGGCCCTGTGCATACACCCGCCGCATGGCTTTATACAGGTAAATGTATACATACAACCCAATAGCAAAGGAAACCAGAGAAGCCGGCCACCAGGTTACAAATGTTAACTTGCCGTTTGCAAAATACAGCAGCAGCATGATGAACACGAACACGTATAAATGAATGGTGAAAATAATGTGTGTAACATAATAAAAACGTTTGCGGCGTATATACAGCAGGTAAAGAGCAAACGCAAATAGCGGCAATGAAATGAAAAGCATCTTGGGTAGCGAATGCATCATTTCTTCATATAAAGCATGGTTAAACTTTTTAAGATCACCATTAAATTTCTGATCAATAAGTATCACCCGCCCAATCAGCATCCGTTCAAGCCAATTGTCACGCTTTTGCTCAGGCAATGTATTTTGTAAAGAGTCGTATTCAGAAATTGTTTTGTAATTATTACCGGTAATTTTTACCAGTCTTTCTGCTTTTTTGCTTTTTGATGTGTCGTTTTCAGTTATAGTTTTTACAAGCTTGTTATTAAATGTTTTTTCAATTGCTGCAGAATCTTCTTTTGTTTCAGCAGTTTTTAATGCAGCTTCTTTTGCCTGAGAAGCCACAACGGAAGGCTTTTTCATTTGCTCTGTACTATCCTTTGTTTCATTAAACTTTACAATCTCGCCTTCTTTTTTTGAAAAAAAACTAAAGAACAGGATAAAGAAAAAAGCAGAAGCAAACACATACATCCGCACGGGGTTCATATAACTGGCCCTTCGCCCACGCTCATACTCAAGCGTAAGAAAACCGGGTTTGAATAAGATGTATCTTAATGAGGTAATAAACTTGCCCTCAAAATGAGTAATATCATTAAAGAAATGAACCACCAGCCCCCAGGCTGTTTCTTTTGGCTCCACATTGTGCTGACCGCACACATGACAATACGGGCCGAACACCCTTGCATTGCAGTTTAAACAAACTTTCTCTTTCCGTTCGTGGCCCTGGCTCATAGATTTTTAAATTTGGCTAAAGCATAAAAATAAAAAGAAACCAGCTACGTTTGATGAAGCAGGAATATCTTTGACCCAATAATATACACATGTTGAAAAAAATCCTGTATCTGCTCCTGTTTGCACCTTTTGCCGCCAACGCTCAGTTTTATTATAAAGATCTTGTAGCCATGGAGCAAACAACCCAACTGCAGCAAATGTATAAAGCCAATAAGATACGCAAAGTAATACTCAACAGTTTTGACCCCGGCGACCAGCCCACACCTAACTTTATCTGTTTCCAGGAACTTACTCCTGCTTTCAATATCATTAAAACTTATACTCAAAGTGCTGCCAGTATGCAAAGTGTACTCGTAAGCCAGTTTAACCCCAGGATGCAACTTATCAGAAGCAGTGACAGCAGCAATGCATCTCTCGCCGTTACGAACTATAGCTATAATGAGCAGGGGCTGTTATTAATGGTGGAAGTAACTACACAAAGCTATGCTTACAAACAAAGCGAAACAGAAAAACATTTATGGCAGTATGATGATCAACAGCGTGTAAAGCAAATGCTCCGTATCCGCAACAATGGCGATACAGTTACAGTAAAATTTAAAGTGGATGAAACAGGCATGCCCATTGAAGAGGAGTGGTTTAATAAAAACGGACAAAGCGCCAATTTTTACTATTACTATTACGAAAACAAAAAGCTCACAGATATTGTAAAGTTTAATGAGCGTGTAAAGAAATTGTTGCCGGAATATATGTTTGAATACAATGCCGCAGGGCAAATGAGCCAGATGATTACCGTGCAAAGCGGCACCAGCAATTATTTTATTTGGCGTTACCAGTACAATGAAAACGGATTGAAGGAAAAAGAAACCTGTTTTGACAAGCAGAAACAACCGCTGGGATATGTGAGTTACAGGTACCAGTAATAAAAAAAGTTGAAATAGGTTTTTGCAGATTAACCATGCTTCTTTACATTTGCACCCCAAGTTCTTAAACAAGCGGAAGTAGCTCATTTGGTAGAGCACGACCTTGCCAAGGTCGGGGTGGCCGGTTCGAGCCCGGTCTTCCGCTCACATCCCGCTCTGCAGCGGGATTTTTTTTCACCAGCAAACGGTGCGCCCCGGTGGTGGAATTGGCAGGCACGCCCCGATTGAAATCGGGGTGACCAGCAACGGTTGATAACGCTCTTATAAATTAAAAATATTGCCCCGGTGGTGGAATTGGCAGACACGCCCCGATTGAAATCGGGGTGACCAGCAACGGTTGATAACGCTCTTATAAATTAAAAATATTGCCCCGGTG
>JAIEQM010000159.1 GCA_019747705.1 Chitinophagaceae bacterium
AGTTCATTTGCTGATGAAAGTGATGCAGCGCCGCTCCCTCTGCCGTGAGGAGAGGGAGACGGAGGGTGAGGTGGAGATAAGCCACATTGGAAACAGAACCCTGAAGTGTGCGACGCAAAAACGCCGCCCATTGGTTTAAAAGCCCGTACCATCATCTGCCTTTATCCCTTACTTTTGCCATCAACGATTTGCTTAAAACAACAATATGAATTTTGACAGAAAGATTTTAACGCTGGATGAGTTTACCATTCAGCAGTTACGCAACTTTCCGCAGGCTACCGGTGAACTTAGCAGTTTATTGAGAGACCTTGGACTGGCGGCCAAACGTGTAAATGTAGAAGTAAACAAAGCAGGGCTGGTGGATATTTTGGGCGACGCAGGTACTATGAATGTGCAGGGCGAAGATGTGAAGAAGCTGGATGTGTTTGCCAACAACCAGTTTATGAAAGTGCTGCAGCATGGTATTAGTTGTGCCGGTATTGCCAGTGAAGAGATGGATGATTTTATTGTGTTTGATGACGACATCAGCAAGAATGCAAAATATGTGGTGATGTTTGATCCGCTGGATGGAAGCGGCAATATTGATGTGAATATTTCCATAGGTACAATATTCGGCGTGTACAGAAGAGTGAGTGAAAGAGGAACATTGTGTACCAAAGAAGATTTTTTGCAGAAAGGAAGAAACCAGGTGGCGGCAGGGTATATGGTGTATGGCAGCAGTACCATGATGGTGTATGCTACCAAACGTGGAGTAAATGGTTTTACACTGGATCCGAGTATTGGTGAGTTTTGTTTGAGTCACCCCAATATTCAATGTCCTGATTGGGGAACTATTTACAGTGTGAACCATGGAAATTTTTTCCGTTATGAAAAAGGAGTGCAGGATTATATAACGGCTTGTCAGAAAAAAGATAAAACCAATGGCGGACCTTATACGCAACGTTATATTGGCAGCATGGTGGCAGATGTGCACAGGAGTTTAATTAAAGGCGGCATCTTTATGTATCCCGGCACTACTGATAAACCCAATGGTAAATTACGATTGATGTATGAGTGCAACCCTTTTGCTTATTTGGTGGAGATGGCGGGTGGTAAAGCAACCAATGGAAAAATTCCGATACTGGATGTGCAGCCAACAGAACTGCATCAGCGTCAACCATTATTTATTGGAAGCAAAGGAATGATGGAAGAAATGGAAACGTATAATAAAGGTTAACAGTGGTGTGGTCTGTTTTGAACTCATGAGCATGAACATTGAACTTATTGAATACAGCAGTGCATATCATGAAGCCTTTAAACAACTGAATCTTGAATGGCTTGATAAATATAATTTGTGTGAAGAGGCAGATATGATGGCGCTGAATGATCCGCAGGGGAAGATTCTGGATAAAGGCGGTGTGATTTATTTGGCAAAGGCTGGAGCTATTATTGTGGGCACAGCGGCTATGATTCCTGAGCATGATGATGTATATGAACTGGCCAAGATGAGTGTAACAGAAAACTGGCAGGGCAGGGGCATCAGTAAAATGCTGCTTGAAAAATGTTTGAACCGGGCCCGGGAGAAGAATGCAGTAAAAGTGGAATTGTTTTCCAATCATCAACTGAAGAACGCATTGGGGTTGTATGAAAAGTTCGGCTTTGTGTATATTGATATGAAAGAGTCGCCATTTGTTACAGCCGATATAAAAATGGAATTGCATTTACAATGAAAAATATTATTGAAGTAAAAAATCTTGTAAAAAACTACGGCAATTTTGAAGCGGTAAAAGGCATCAGCTTTGAAGTAAAGGAAGGCGAGATATTTGGTTTGCTGGGGCCAAACGGCGCCGGTAAAAGCACCACGCTTGAAATTATTGAAACACTCCGAACCAAAACAAGCGGTGAAGTGCTGGTAGATGGTTTTAGTGTGGATACACAGGCTGATGAAATTAAAAAAATCATTGGTGTGCAGTTGCAGGCGAGTGGTTATTATCCTGGTTTAAAATTAACGGAGCTCATTCATCTCTTTGCCGGTTTATACAACCGCAATGTAAATGCAATGGATTTATTAAAGATGGTGAATCTTGAAGATAAAGCCAAAGCAAAGTATAAAGAATTAAGCGGCGGACAGAAACAACGTTTTTCCGTAGCAACAACACTCATTAATGATCCCAAGATTGTTTTTTTGGATGAACCTACAACGGGTTTGGATCCGCAGGCAAGAAGAAATTTATGGGAGCTGGTAAGAGGTATTCAGCAAAGAGGAGCTACCGTGATTATTACCACAC
This sequence comes from Chitinophagaceae bacterium, assembly GCA_019747705.1. Lineage (GTDB taxonomy): Bacteria > Bacteroidota > Bacteroidia > Chitinophagales > Chitinophagaceae > Lacibacter. Next base: position 2,268 of record JAIEQM010000159.1, read on the forward strand.
ATTACATGGATGAAGCAGAATATCTTTGCGACCGTGTGGCTATTGTGGACAGTGGAAAGATTGTAGCGCTGGATACACCTGGCAGTTTAATTGATAACCTGCTGGCAACAGGTTTTGAACGGCCCAAACAAATGAAGCAGGCTAATTTAGAAGATGTATTTATTTCCTTAACCGGCCACGCACTGCGTGGCGAATAATTATTAATTTCTATTACTATGCAAAAATTTATGATGTTAATGGCAGTATTATTTTTAACTGCCTCTGTGAAAAGCCAAACAAAAAAGCCAGTTCCCAAACCTGTTGCAAAACCATCAGCAACTGCAACGCCCAAACCACTTTTGAAAAGCGGGTTGGACAGTTTGAGCTATGCCATTGGTGTAACCATTGGCACCAACATGAAGATGCAGGGCATTGAAAATCTCAGCTATGCTACGCTTAACAAAGGCATTGCAGATGCACTTAAAGGAAACAAACCATTGATGGATGAAAACCAATGTAACATGACGATACAGCAAAAATTGCAGGAATACATGAGTAAAAAATCGGGTGTCGTAAAAGACGAGGGAAGAAAATTTTTAGAAAACAATAAAAAACAACCCGGCGTGGTGGTATTGCCCAGTGGCATTCAGTACAAAATTATTTCACAGGGCAATGGTGTAAAACCAACACTGGCGGATACCATAAAAGTGCATTATAAAGGCACTACCATTGATGGAAATATTTTTGATGACTCTTACAGCCGTGGAGAGCCTATTGAATTTCCTTTGGGCAATTTAATTGAAGGATGGAAGCAAACGCTGGTGCTGATGCCTGTGGGCAGTAAATGGCAATTGTTTATTCCCAGTGATTTTGCTTATGGCGACAGACCGCAACCCAATATTCCCGGTGGATCCACTCTGATATTTGAACTGGAGTTGCTGGATGTTAAGCCGGTGAAGAAGTAGAACAAAGAGCCGGTGGTAGTTAGTCATTAGGTGTAAACTAAAGTGATGATTGTAATGAGACCTGACAGGTTAAGCCCCATAAAGCGGTAAAAGATTCTTCGGGCTCTTCAACTATAAACAGCAAACCTGTCAGTGTCGGATAATTATAGTTTTATCAGGCGAAGAGTATAAGAGCCGGTAGCCGGTGGTAGTTAGTCATTAGGTGTAAACTAAAGTGATGATGATGATGTTTCATTTTTTATAAACTCAGGAACCTGGCAAAGATTTTAAAAATACTTTGCCGGGTTTTTTAATTTTTTGTTTATGAGTACGATTGATTTGCGTTATCCCATCGGTAAATATGAACCCAAACCTTTCAGCAATGAACTGAAAGCAGAACGTCTGGCCGATATTCAATTCCTGGCCGGTTTGCTGGAACGTGCGGTGGAGAATTTAGATGAACATCAGCTCAACACACCATACAGGGAGGGCGGATGGACAGTGAAACAGGTGGTGCATCATGTGGCAGACAGTCATATGAATGCATTAAGCCGGTTGAAATTTGTTCTGACAGAAGAGAATCCCACCATTATGGGATATGATGAACGGGCATGGGCTCAAACAGCCGAGTACAGTCAATTGCCCATTAATGTTTCATTAACCATGATTCACACTATTCAGCAAAAGTTATTTGTGTTGTATTCCAATGTAAAAGATGATGAATGGAACAGAACCTATATTCATTCGCACAGTAAGAAGCAATTTGATTTGTGGTACCTCATGGGTATGTATGCCTGGCATGGCAAGCATCATGTGGCGCATATCACTTCCTTAAGGGAGAGAATGGGATGGTAAATGTTAGCCTGTAGTTGATAGTCCCTTATAAAAGTTTCTTTCACTTTTAGATGTATAATTCAACAATCAATTCACTTTCATGAACTGGAAACTTCTTTCCTCCAAATACTTATTCAAAGATAACTGGCTCACTATGCGGGCAGATACCTGCGAGCGGCCTGATGGAAGAATTATTGAACCCTATTATGTGTATGAATTTCCTGATTGGGTAACGGCTGTTGCACTCACTAAAGAAAACAAAATTTTAATTGTTCGTCAGTACCGCCATGCATTGGGACAAACTATTTTGGAAATCCCCGGCGGATGTGTGGATGCCAACGATCAAAACCCTGAACAAGCTATTGCCAGGGAATTGCTGGAAGAAACAGGTTATGCATTTGAATCGTATGAGTTTTTATGTAAAACATCTGCTAATCCATCCACCAATAACAATCTCATGCATGTGTTTTTGGCAAAGGGCGGTACAAAAGTAAAAGAACAGGAACTGGATGAAGCAGAGGATATTGAAGTGTTATTGTATTCTGTTGATGAAGTAAAAGAACTCATCCGTACCAATCAATTACTGCAGAGCATGCATGTAACAGCTTTGTTATATGCGCTGGAAAAAATGGGCGAACTGAAATACTGATGATAACTTCATTCAGTTTAATGTTCCGGCAACTTTACTTCTCCCACCAAAAAAACACTGCCGCATACAACAATTAAATCATCAGCAGCGGCATTTTGCCGGGCCTGTTTCAATGCATCATTCACTTCTGCAAAACAAGTTCCTTTCAAATGAAAAGCGGCAGCTTTTGTTTGCAGTTCTGTTTCATTTAAAGCCCTTGGTATCTGTGCTTTGGTAAAATAGTAAGTGGCATCTGCCGGCAGGAGCGACAGCACAGTACTGATTTCTTTATCTTTTACCATTCCAATAATGATATGAAGGTGATTGAATGTTAAAGTGGAAAGTTGCTTGATTACCTGTTTCATGCCATCTTCATTATGGCCCACATCGAGTACAACAGTTGGGCGCTGCTGAATCACTTCCCATCTTCCGTGCAGGCCATTGATATGCCGGGTATGCTGCAATGCCGTTTGCAGATGTTTTTCTGTAATCTTACAGCCCTGTTGCTGCAGTTGCTTTACCGCCGTTAAAACAGTAAGCAGGTTTTTCGTTTGATAAATGCCCGTTAAATCTAATTGATAGGAATGAGAAATACCGGAATGCTTTTCCTGTACCTGCACCTGCAGCATTTCTTTATTCATTTCGTTATGCAATACTTGAAAACAGTCTTCCGCCACTATTAAAGTTGAACTTTGTTCTTTTGCTTTTGCTACAAACACCGGGTTGGTTTCATTTAGTATTTCACCCACAACAACCGGTACTCCTTTTTTAATAATTCCTGCTTTTTCAGATGCAATCAGCTCCAGCGTATTCCCCAGCAGGTTCATGTGATCCCATCCAATATTGGTGATGATGCTTAATTCTGGAGTAATCACATTAGTGCTGTCCAGCCTTCCTCCCAAACCGGTTTCAATTACAGCCATATCAATCTGCCGCTCTGCAAAATATTCAAACGCCATGGCTACAGTGATTTCAAAAAACGAAGGCTCAATTGTTTCAATAAGCGGCTGAATGCGTTTTGTGAAATCAATAATAAATTCTTCCTCCACCATTTTGCCATTTACTTTAATACGTTCCCGAAAATCATGAAGGTGGGGCGATGTGTATAATCCTGTTGTATAACCGGCGGTTTGTAAAATGGCGGCCAGCATGTGGCTCACACTTCCTTTGCCGTTAGTACCTGCAACATGAATGGTTTTAAATTTTTGATGGGGGTTGTTGAGCGCTTCACAAAGTGCAAGGGTATTATGCAAATCTTTTTTAATGGCGGCAGCGCCAATGCGGCTAAACATGGGGAGTTTGGCGTAGAGATACTCAATCGTTTCCTTATAATTCATAAAAACCCAAAGATAGGAGAGAAGTTCAGCGTTTATCTTTTACCAGCAGATAAATAGCAGCAGCCACACCTGCGCCCTGTACCAGCATACCCGCTGTTAAAGCCAAATCAGCAAATGAAAGATGTATAATTTTTGCCCATGCCCCAAAAATGTTGAGCAGCATACCTGCTAAAAAAAGCAAAAGCGGAATTTTAAATTGTTTGATAACAGACATACGTTAATTGGTTACCTGGAATACAAACTGTACAGTAACAGTAGATTCATGATCGTCTTTATTGAATTGCATTTTGCCTAAGTAGTTGGCAATAGCATCGGCATACTCACGGCTTTGGGTAGTAGAGCCCGGGCCAAACCCAACAAATGATCCTTTACCTTCAGGTGTAACTTTTATAATGGCATTGATGGTGGCACGGTCAAGATCGCCGGAAAAGAAATAATAATTGTTTACAATCCTTCTGTCGCCCCTGGTAACTTTAGGGCCACTTTTTCCGCCCCCGCCATTGCCATTATAGTTGTCGCTGCCGGCATTACCATTGGGTTTTCCCTGGTCGCCTTTGCCGCCTGCAATACCCTGGTTGCGGCTGTTGTTATAGGTATCACTGTTATTACCTCCTGTTCCTGTTCCTCCGCCATACAAAGCTTTTGGCTTGGGTGGTTTGGGTACAGGGTTAGTAACAGTAGTGGCCGCAGGTTTTGTTGTAACAACCGGCGGATTAGTGGAAGGAATTTTTGTTGGAGTCGCTTTTTTCTCCGGTTTGTTTACCACGGGTTCATCGGCATTATCCTGTGTACTGGTTTCTTTTTCGGGTTCAGGATCTGCTGCTGCCACCTGTTCTTTAGGCGGTGTGCTTTGCTCCTGAACAGCGGGCGCTGGTTCATCGGGAATTAAAGGTTGCACATCACCAAAGCCAATATCACTGTTGCCCAGGTTTACTTCAATACCTTCTTCATCTTTTACAGGATCATGTGTGAGAGTAGCGGCCAAAGGAATCGCAAAGAGAATAAGCAGGATGAGTGCATGTACCACAAGAGTAATAGCAGCGGCTTTGCTGTTGGCCTGCGGATCTTTTTGTGCGTAACTGTTCATCTGGTAAACTTGATTCATCGAAAATAACTCTTTTACCTGTAACGAAGGAAAACTGTGCCCAATTGCATAAATACAGAGGTGTTTTAAGTAAATCTTAAGAATTCACCCTGTTTTTTAAAAAAACATATCCGCTTATTTTTCTTATGTGTTCTGATATTCAATTTTTTGTTTTGTAGCGCCAGAGGTGCGAAATGTTAGTAGAAAACCATTTCAAGTTGATTTGAGCCCATCGGGGCGATATGTTTTTTAAACCGCAACATGTATGTATCGCCCCGATGGGCAATGTCATTAAGTTAAGCGTCACCTCGACCGCAGGGAGAGGTCTCATGAATTTCTTACTGACCGAATTTTATGAGATGTCTTCCCGCAAAAGCGGGACAAGCCGTTCCTCGACATGACGAAACGCTTAACTTAATGACATTGCCCGATGGGGCTCTGTATAGGTTTCGTTCTGTTGGCTTCTACTACCATTTCGCCCCTGCCCGTTCTGTTCAGGCGGGCTTACAGGGCTTTCACAATGCAAAAAAATCATAAAGAACTCATTCTTTACTTCTTCATCTTTCCGTAATCAAATACAATATTGCAAAATGCTTTTACTCCAACATCTAACTGACTGTCATCAATATAAAAATCAGGAGTGTGATGGCCGGTTGGAGTTCCGCCTTTGGGCATACCGCCTACATTAAAAAAGAAAGCAGGCGCCTTTTCACCAAAGAACGAAAAATCTTCAGCGCCTGTAGTCCATGTACTTTCACTCACATTGTCTTTACCTGCGGCATTTTGCAAAGAAGGAAGCATCATACTCACAAGATCAGGCGTATTATACGTTACTAATGTTTTTGTGGAAATACTCACTTCCGCAGTTGCGCCATTGGCTTCTGCAATATTGGTAGCGATGCGTTTTATTTTATCCCACACATCTTTCTGCATCGCTCCATCCAGTGTTCTGATAGTGCCGCTGAATGTTACTTCTTCAGGAATAATATTTTCACGCACCCCCCCTAAAAACTTTCCAACAGTAATCACAACGGGTGCTTTGGTTAAATCTTCACTGCGGCTCACAATAGTTTGCAATGCATTAATAATTTGACTTGAAATCATAATAGGATCAATACCCAGCCAAGGGGCAGAACCATGCGCCCCTTTACCTTTTACTTTAATACTGAACCAGTCGCTGCTGGCCATAAAAGAACCGCTTTTGTATTTTATTTTTCCAACTTCCAGTGCACTTGAAATATGAATACCAAAGATGGCATCTACTTTAGGGTTATCCATAGCGCCTTCTTTAATCATCAGCGGTGCACCGCCTTCTTCATCACCGGGAGGGCCTTCTTCTGCAGGTTGAAAAATAAATTTCACAGCGCCTGCCATCTCTTTTTTCATAGATACCAGTACTTCTGCAGTACCCATCAGCATTGCAACATGACTATCATGGCCGCATGCATGCATTACAGGCGCCTGTGTGCCAAGATAATCTGCCATTACAGTTGATTTGAAAGGAACATCCACTCTTTCTTTTATGGGTAATGCATCAATATCTGCACGCAGTGCTGTAACAGGTCCCGGCTTTCCACCTTTAAGTAAAGCTACAATACCTGTTTTAGCAACACCGGTTGTTACTTCCAGCCCTAAACTTTTTAAATGGGCTGCAATATATTCCATCGTTTTTACTTCACGGTTGCCCAGTTCCGGGTTTTGATGGATATGTCTTCGCCATTCAATTACTTTGGGAAGAACAGCTTTGGCTTTTGTTTCAATTTGCTGCTGAATGGTTTGGGCCGCTGCAGGTAATGATGCAGTGAATACAAGCATCAGCGATAAAAATTTTCTCATGTTTGTTGGATGGTTTATTCTTGAATGTTCAATATAATTCTTTTTTGGTTACCGGCTTTGTTGCTTGTGGCGGCGTTTTTGCCACGCTCGTTTCATGGTTCCGTTTCCATAGCAGCAATGGTTTTACAGTTCAGTTCTTCTTTACAAACAATAATTACCATTAATGAAAAACCAGAACCATAGGTTCGGCGCATTTTGTAACAGCGGATTTTAATCCGTTGAAGAAAAATCGAAACCTCAGATAAGAGCCGTAGGCTCGGTACATAAATACCGTATTAAATTTAACATGACCCGTACCTGCGGTACTCAAACCCTTTTTTAAATTATTATGCAACGGATTAAAATCCGGTAACTATTCAGTTCCAAAAGTAGCAATTAAATGTAAGGCATATAAAACGTTGTTGCCATTTTTTATTGCTGTGTC
>JAIEQM010000142.1 GCA_019747705.1 Chitinophagaceae bacterium
ATGCCTTTTATTTTAAAACACCAACTTTATTAACATTTGGGGATATCATATGTTTAATTTAGATGCGTTTGCCCTGACATTGCCCGTTAGGACTGATTTCTACCCTAATAAAATCATTATCTTCATGTCCATTATCACTGATTAAAGATACCGACATAAGCCTGAATCTCAAGGCCACAAAATTAGCACCTGCTGTACTTAAATTCGCAGATGTTAATGTGCCGGTCCCGTTTGTTTCTCTGTATGCGTTTAAGCCTCCGCTTGCATATGCAGTTGATGCCGGTCTTCCACCAGCAGGAGTGTTGCCGTTCACAAATGCATTGCCATCATTATTGGCAGTAAACCCAAATCCCCCACTGGCCACAGTAATAAAAGAAGGATTCAACTCAAATGTTTCAGAATACATAATTGTTTGGCTATTTGCTGCAAACAAAGAACCTGTTAAGCATAAAGAAAGTAAAAAGCGCTTCATATCCATTTGCTATTTTGATGAACAATAACGGCCACATACAGGAAGGACTTTTGTGGTCTTAGGCAAGGGATACGGCTAAAACAATAATAAATTGATTGTTTTACGGATTAAAGGGAATAAGAAGTACCGTAAATTTACGGTTGAGTAAAAAAAGCAGTCTTGAAAAATTTTCAGGAAAAAAATTGGGCCGTTTTGCTATGTTTAGCCTTTTTTATTTCGGAAGGAACCCCTGCAAATACCAAACTTCCACCGCCGTCACCGGCTTCAGGGCCAAGGTCAATCAGCCAGTCGGCACGTTTGATAACATCAGTGTTATGTTCAATTACAATTACAGAATGCCCCTTTTCAATTAAAGCATGAAAGCTTTTAAGCAGTTTGTTGATATCATGAAAATGCAAGCCTGTTGTAGGTTCATCAAAAATGAATAAGATATTTCCGCTGCCATTTCCCCTTCCTAAAAAAGAAGCAAGTTTTACCCGCTGTGCTTCACCACCGCTCAATGTATCACTGCTCTGGCCGAGTTTGATATAACCTAAACCCACATTAGCCAGCGGAGATAATTTTTTCACCAGGTCTTTTTCATTCCGGAAAAAATCCAAAGCTTCATCCACACTCATCTCCAGTACATCATGAATACTTTTATCGTTATACTTTACTTCCAGCACTTCTTCTTTAAAACGTTTGCCCCCACATACTTCGCAGGTAAGATGTACATCTGCTAAAAATTGCATTTCCACAATTTGTTCGCCCTCACCTTTGCAGTTATCACATCTTCCGCCATCCACATTAAAAGAAAAATGTTTGGGTTGAAACCCACGAATCTTACTCAAAGGCTGACCAGCATATAATTCTCTTATTTCATCGTACGCTTTAATATAAGTAACGGGATTGCTGCGGCTGCTTTTGCCAATCGGGTTTTGATCTATCATTTCAATTTCAGCAATGGAATCAATGTCTCCGCTCAACTGTTTATGCAAACCGGCCTTATCACCAAATTCGCCTTTTATTTTTTTAAGCGCCGGATATAAAATATTTTTTACCAATGTTGTTTTGCCGCTGCCGCTTACACCGCTCACCACGCATAAAACATTTAATGGAAACTCAACATTTATATTTTTTAAGTTATGCTGTTTGGCGCCTTCCACTTTAATACTCCGGTTCCATTTACGTGGCTTGCCAAAATTCTCAATTTCTTTTACACCACTTAAGTATTTGCCGGTTAAACTTTTGGGATTACTGATGATGGTATCATAATCACCTTCAGCAATTACTTCACCACCCAAATGGCTGGCAAGCGGACCCATGTCAATGATGTGATCTGCTTCACGCATCATCATTTCATCATGTTCCACCACCACCACTGTATTTCCTAAATCACGGAGTTCCTTTAATACCAGGATTAAATTAGCCGTATCCCGTGGGTGCAAACCAATACTGGGTTCATCCAAAATATAAAGTGAATCGGTTAAGTTACTGCCTAAAGAACGGGTGAGCTGTATGCGCTGGCTTTCGCCGCCACTCAATGAATTGGCCAAACGGCTTAATGTGAGATAACCCAGCCCCACATGCAACAATGTTTTAATGCGGTTATGTATTTCAGTTAAAATACGTTTGCCCACCTGTTCGTCATACGCACTCAGTTTTAATTCATCAAACCAAACTTTTAAATCTTTCACCGGCATTTCACATAATTCACCAATATGCTTTCCGCTAATTTTAATATATAATGCTTCTTTACGCAAGCGGTAACCTTTGCATTCATAACAGGTGGTTCTTCCACGGTAACGGCTTAGTAAAACACGGTACTGAACTTTGTATAAATTGCTTTCCACTTCTTTAAAAAAATCATCAATACCCAAAGCTGTGCCGGCGCCTTTCCATAATTGTGCATATTGTTCTTTGGTTAAATCAGCAATGGCTTTGTGTACAGGAAAAGAACGGTCTGTATTTTTTATAAACTGCTCCCGCCACCAGCCCAGTTTCTCCCCTTTCCAGGGAGCTACTGCGCCTTCATATACACTCAAACTTTTATCCGGTATCACCAAATCTTCATCAATACCCAGCGCTTGGCTAAAACCTTCGCAAACCGGGCAGGCGCCATAAGGATTGTTGAATGAAAACAAATTGGGTACAGGTTCTTCAAACTTGATTCCATCCAGTTCAAATTTATTGGAAAACGGAATAAGTTCGTTTCCATCTTTCTCGAGGTACATTTCACCTTCACCTTCATAAAAAGCGGTTCCGGCACTATCAGCAATACGGTGCAAATCATCTTCATCAAAATCTTTTACAATAAGACGGTCAATTAAAACGTAAATGGTGAATAGTGAATTGTCAATAGTGAATAGTGCTTTCAGGTCTTTATCTTTCAACTCCAGCAAATCTTCAATAGAAAGTATTTCGCTCTCTTCACTTTTAAGTTTTGACTTTTTACTTTCTACTTTTTTATACACTCTCGTAAATCCTTTCTGCAGCAAAATATTCAATTCGTCGTTTACATTTCTTTTTGCGTGCATTGGAAATTTTACCAGCATTAAAAGCTTCACTCCGTCTTTGCACTCTTTCACCACTTTCAGCACATCGGCCACATCATCTTTCTTTACTTCCCTTCCGCTCACAGGCGAAATGGTTTTTCCCACCCTTGCAAAAAGCAAACGGAGGTAATCATAAATTTCCGTCATACTTCCTACGGTAGACCGTGGTGTACGGGTAATTACTTTTTGTTCAATGGCGATAGCAGGGCATAAACCTTTGATGTAATCCACATCGGGTTTGTTCATGCGGTTGAGAAACTGGCGGGCATAAGCACTTAAACTTTCAGCATAGCGGCGCTGGCCTTCAGCATACAATGTATCAATAGTAAGTGATGATTTACCGCTGCCGCTTACGCCGGTAACAACAATCAACTTGTTCCTGGGAATAGTTACAGAAACATTCTTAAGGTTATGAACCCTTGCCCCTTTAATAAAAATATTTTCTTTGGAAACCGGCTTTGCAGCAATTGCAGCCTTACTTAAAACCCCTTTACCCATAAGTACACAAATTTAACGGAAAGAAGCCGAACCTTTTCCTGCCGGAATTAAGACATATAAGAAAAAGAAACTATAACTGCTGATTATTTCTCCCGGGTACAAAGTATTGTCTGCTGAACAGGCAGGATTGGGGTTTTAAGGGAAAACCCTGCTCTGAATTCGGATTTTACCGTATGCCCCGCTGCGTGGCAATACGTTAAATAATTCTGAATGTTGCTGGTTTCAATTTTTTCTTCTATTTTTATTCTGAAATTCAATTTTCCTAAACCGAACTTAAATTTTATATCTGCCTATAGCTACAACTTCTACTTAAAAACAACAGTTTCTTAAAATTTACTGTCGTACTATTTATTGAAAACCATCAACCGTAGAATTGTATGCGCACACATGAACATTTTACTGATCAGCAACTGGTGCACCAGTTTAAAGACGGAGATTCCAATGCCCTGGAAACTTTAGTGCTTCGTCATAAAGACAAACTGTACACCTCTATCTTTCTTTTGGTAAAAGATAAATACCTGGCGGAAGACCTGTTCCAGGAAGTATTCATCAGGGTGATTGACACCATCCGTGGCAACCGCTATACAGAAGAAGGTAAGTTTCTGCCATGGGCCATGCGGATAGCACACAATTTATGTGTGGATCATTTTCGCCGTGTAAAACGCACCCCCACTATTAAAACCAGTGATAACCACGATATTTTTGAAGTACTGAATTTCAGCGATGATACTGCTGAGCAAAAGATGATGAAAAACCAGAGCTACGACCGCATCCGCCGTATGCTGGATTTGTTACCCGAAGAACAACGGGAAGTAATTGTTCTCCGTCATTACGCTGATCTGAGTTTTAAGGAAATTGCAAGCCTCACCAACTGCAGCATTAACACTGCACTGGGCCGCATGCGTTACGGGCTCATTAATATGCGCAAGATGATGATGGAAAAACAAATTACCCTTTAACTAATTTCAATAGTGAGAACCTTGCATCCCGGCCATATGCCGGGATTTTTTTTGCCTTAATTGAATGTGTGAGCAAAATGTTAGCCCACAGAGCTAATGGAGAACACAGAGGCTAAATGCTTCGCATTGGCATAAAATAAAAATCTAACAGGTATAATACCAATTGAACATATAAAGCAGTCTTAATTCTAAAGAGGCTGTCTCAAAAGTAAAATGAAGGCTTTGAGAATCGCATAAACGAAAACTTTCTCCATCGCCTTACCGAATAAAAAGAGGCCGTCTCAGACTTTTGAGACAGCCTCTTTCCTCTGTGCCCTCTTCTTCCTCTGTATGCGAAAAAATTATAGCACACAGAGCTAATGGAGAACACAGAGGCTAAATGCTTAACCGGTATTAAAAAAATAAAACGACGGTAAACAAAAACCCCCTTCTGTGGAAGGGGATTTTTTCAGCAGTTGGTTTCGGGTGAATCTATTGTTTAACAAACGACCATGTGGTAAGCCCGTTTTGCCCGAGGAAACGGATATAATACATTCCTGCTTGCAGTGAGGAAATATTTACTTCGTTCAAAAAACGGATGCTGTTAATTTGATACAGCACCTGTCCGGTAGCATTGACAATTTGCATTTGCCGGATGCTGCTTGGGTCTGACAAATTAATGACAATTTTTTCGGAAGCCGGGTTGGGCAATACGGTAATGAGCTTTCCTTTGCTCCAAAACACCCTCACAATATGGGAGATTTGTATTTTGTTCTGATAATCTTTTGCACGAAGGCGGTAGTAATTCCAGCCATTCAGCGGCTGCTGGTCAATATGGGTATAATCAGCGGCTATTACATTCAATCTTGCCGCAATGGCAGCAAGAGGTTGAAAAACAATTCCATCCCTGCTGCGTTCTATAATATATTCCTCCTGCTCGTTGTTGTTGGATACCGACCAGTCCAGCACAATAGCATTTGCTCTGAGATTTGCATTGAATCGGGTGAGGTTAAAGGGTAACGGGTTCAGGTTTACATCGGTGCTTCCCAGCGAAAAAGGGCTAAAGCTTGTAACCAAATTAGAAGTAACAGTACCACTTCCCGGAGTTATCACTCCTGAATTACTGCTCTGTCCTTCACTTACCCAGTTTGTTCCGTTAAACCTTGCCACCACTAAAGTTAGGAGATCATTCACATAAGCTACATTACACGGGCTTTGAGAAGTCCAGCTGAGCGTAACATTAGCGTTAACAGAGCCCTGACGGTTAAGTGTCCAGTATTCACACTGACTAACCCGCTGAAGCGGCAGGAGAACAGGACCTAAAAGCCTTGCATTACTTCTGAAAAACTCTGCCGTAAATGATTCAGTACCTGAAAGATTGGAAATGGCAATGGTACGGTAATGATTGGTGCCACCAACTATTTTACCAACAGGGAAAGTGAAATCGCTATTCCCAATTTTTTGCAACGGACCGTTGACAAAGGAAGAGGTTGAAGCGCCTGCAGCTGAAGAACCGTTACTCATTGTAAGAAGATTAGCGCTGGTGGTTGTCAATAATCCGCTTGTAAGAGTAAGCACTCCCGATATTGTTGATGCTCCGTTTAAAGTTTTGTTTCCGCCACCGGAAATTGTCACATTTTTATAATCCGTGCGTGAAGAAAACACCTGGGCGCTGGTTCTTGAGTATTCAACAGTGCTCCCAGGGTTAAGATTGATGGTTTCAATATCATTACGTACTGATGTGTTGGCGGAGCCGCTAAATCCATCCACATCACCACACACAAATTTTCCGCCGTTTTCTATTGTAACTGTTTGTAATCCTGTTGGTCCAATGATGGCATTTGCATTAATTGTAAAAACGCCATTTGTTTTTACTGTAAAAGTGCCGCCGTTATTCAGGTTAATGTTGCCGCTTGAGTTACCAACATCAGCACCGCTTATCTCGATATTTTGATAAGGATAACTGGCTGTTCCCCTGATAGTTTGGTTAGATGGCCCGGCAAATTCAACCACACCTTCAGTAAGGTTGTAAGCACCCGTCATATCAGGGCTTGTTCTTGCGCCTGTCATTACCAAACGGCCGCCATCCATAGTCAAACTGGTCGTACCATCACCAAAACTGTTGCTGCCCTGTTGCACCACAGCATTTCCTGTTATATACACTAAACCATTAGGATTAAATGCTCCTGATAATGTTTTATTACCGCTGCCTGAAAATGTAATGTTACTATAATCTGTACGGGTGTTAACAGCCTGGTTACCGGCTAAGCCATATTCAATGGTGCATCCTGTATTAAGTGTGGGTGTTATTCCCGGTATAGCCGCACCTGATCCTGTAAATCCCTGGACATCCCTGGTAATAAATTTTCCGGTAATTGATACAGTACCGCCACCATTCTGGGTAATCTGGCTTTCACCTCCATTATCAAAAGCTGCACTTGCAGCAACTGTAAATGCACCGCTCAGAGCCATATGATTTACTCCATTCATAGCAACTGTTCTGGCCCCAGCTATTGTTACATTTCTAAGTGAAATGTTTGTATTGTTTAAAGGAATATTTACCGTGCCGCCAGTTGTTCCCCGTACAGTAAAATCGCTGGTGCTGGAACCATCCAAAAAACCGCTTGTTCGTACTAAAGAAGCGCCATTTAAATCGAGCAGATTGTTTGCCTGGATGTTTAAAGTGCCGGATGTAAGTATTAATGAACCTGTAATGGTAAGGCTGTTGTTCATGTTTACATTGGAAGCATTATTTATTTCCAACTCATTCATAGCGGTAATGGCAGCCCCCACCCCGGGAAAGCTTTGCGTAGCGCTTCCTGCTAAAACAATTCGGCCATTATTAATAATAGTTCCCCCGCCTGTAAAAGCTCCCGTAACAGTAAGTGTGGCGCCTGCATCTACTTGCAAAGCGCCTCCTGAATTAACAACGAGTATGTCAACAGACTGATTGGTGCTTACCTGTAATGTTCCGCCCGAGTTAATGGTGAGATCATTTGCTGCTGGTATGGTGCTGCCGCCGGCTCTGTTTAAACGTAATACACCGCCATTAATGGTGGTGGTCCCTGTATAAGTGCATGGGCCCGAAAGTGTTGCTGTGTCTGCCAGTTCTTTAACAATATTGCCTGCCTGAGAAACAACATCAGTAATATCAATATTTCGAGGTCCTCGTAATGTAACCGTATTTCCGTTCGTAAAAATTTCCCTGTTAAAAACCAGTGGACCGTCCGCCGCATTTAAAATAATATTGGCATCGGCAGCTATTCTTGCATTAAATGTATGTGTGGCTGCAGAATTATTAAATATCCCGGATGTAAATGCTATTCCTTCGTTAGTGTTATTTCCTCCAAAAGTCCTTGCAGCCATAGCAGTTGTCTGAAAATTAAGGCTTCTCAAAGTAAAAAAAGCGCCATTAATATTCATGGCCGTATTGTTATTATGTCCTATGAATACGTTATGCCTTGTTGTTCCGCTGTTACTATTATCAGGTCTGTCTTGGTTATTACTAGAAGTTTGATAAAACCAGGGGTTCGCATTATCCCACCAGTCATTTGTATTGGCGTACTCCCTGTGAAAAACATTTTCCTGTGCTATTGAAAGCATACATAAAAAGGAAAAAACCCAAACAAGAGAAAATTGTTTCATAATCCTGAAAATGAGTTTTGGAATTACGTGAAAATCACGTTAGCTCCAGTTGACCAATGAATTAAATATTTACTTAAGAATCAGGGTGCGTTGCAAAGGCCGGGGGCATTAACAGAGGATGAAGGACGGATAAAAAATAAGTTTGCAAGTAACTTTAGTAAATCATCAAAAACTATTCCATTCTGTCAGCAATAAAATAAATCTGTCATGCTATTCGAATAACAGGTTGCACAAGAGTATAAAAATTACAGCACACAAATGTTAGCTGTATATTATTTCAATCTAAATCCTGCGCATTTATTAAACAAACGCAGGCTTTAGATTGTTCAAAAAAATTACTCTAAAATATTTTGATTAAATACCTGGTTATTACCCCGCAGCACTACCCTGTACAATCCATGAGCAACAATACTGTTGCTGTAAATAACCACAGAGCGGTCATTTCCATCATGAACGATACGCTTTGAATAAACCAACTGACCACTTTGTGATACGATACTTAATTGATACTCTCCTTTGCTGATGCCCTGCATCTGTACTGCAAAAGTTCCTGTACCGGAAGATACTACAGAAAAATTCCGGCCCTTTTCTGAGCCATTAATACGGATAATGGGAGAATAGCGGGCTGTTCCATCTTTCGCTCTTGCTGCAATACGATAATATGAAATTCCTGCTGCCGGTGTTTTATCAATTGAAGTATAAAAAGATGAACTGGCGTTTGGTTTCCGCTCGGTTCTATCCTTTGCAGTAAACGAAACTGCATTCAAAGATTGTTCTATTTCATAATGTGAAAGATTATCGGTTTCTTCTGCTTTCCAGCTAAGCTTTACCGTTCCGTTTTCTCTTACGCCTGAAAACTCTGTAAATGTTACCGGCAGTAATGAACCTGTATAAGAATAATTAGCGCCTGCATTATCATCATATCTCAATACTGCAATAGAAAGCTCTGCTTCAGTGCCTGCATTCAGTTGGGCCAGTGAGCGTGTGGAAGTAAACACATAGTAATACGTAATGCTGCCCACGGTTTGGCCGGGTATCATTGCCGTCCAGTTAGTACCGCTTCCCGTTGCCTGTACAATACCGGTGGAAGCGCTGAAATCATTGGTAAGGTTCCTGTAACGCACATAAATATTTTCCTGAGCAGAGGGCGTTGCAGAAGTTGTGATATTTACTTTCAATGAGCCATTCACCCAAAGCACATTGGAGCTTCTTGTTACGGTAACAGGTGCAGAAGGTGTATAACCCACATAATATCTTGAATGACTATCCGCTATTTGGAATTGAGCAATACCAAGGGTTCGATAATGTGGCGACCAATAGTCTATCAAATAAATGGATGCCAAAATATCTCCTATTAAACTTATAGCAAAATTCGTTTAGGTAGTTTTGCATATAAATATCTAATGACTATCCGCTATTTGGAATTGAGCAATACCAAGGGTTCGATAATGTGGCGACCAATAGTCTATCAAATAAATGGATGCCAAAATATCTCCTATTAAACTTATAGCAAAATTCGTTTAGGTAGTTTTGCATATAAATATCTAATGACTATCCGCTATTTGGAATTGAGCAATACCAAGGGTTCGATAATGTGGCGACCAATAGTCTATCAAATA
>JAIEQM010000096.1 GCA_019747705.1 Chitinophagaceae bacterium
TTAACTCTTTCCGCTCTTAGTTCCTCTTAGCCCTGTATTCCCACAAAAAAAAAGACGTTCAAAATTGAACATCTCTCCTTAACTCTTTTCCCTCTTTCAAACTCTTAGCTCTGTATTCTAAGCAGCCCCCTAAATCCCCCCAAGGGGGACTTCCCCAAACACAAGCCACGCTTTTCAAAACATCTTTATTAAGGGGAACAGCTTTTTTTATTACTCCCTCTTTAACTCTTTCCGCTCTTAGTTCCTCTTAGCCCTGTATTCCCACAAAAAAAAAGACGTTCAAAATTGAACATCTCTCTTTAACTCTTTTCCCTCTTTCAAACTCTTAGCTACTCTTAGCTCTCACTCTCCACCAATCGAAATCCGTTTCCATGAATATTTACAATTTCCACTTTAGGATCTTCTCTTAAATATTTGCGGAGTTTAGCAATATACACATCCATACTTCGTCCGTTGAAATATGTATCACTTCCCCAAATTCGTTTTAGTGCAATTTCTCTGGGCAATAAATCATTTTTATATTCACACAACATCCGCAGCAATTCACTTTCCTTGGGGGAAAGCGTACTTGTTTTGCCATTCACCGTTAACTCCCGCAGCTTGGGGTTGAAATGATACAAACCCAAATCAAACTCTTTGTTCTCTGTTTCGTGTTTGGTTTCTTCGTTGCGTTTAAGAATGGCTTTTATTTTATGCAGCAGCACTTCACTGTCAAAGGGCTTGGTAATATAATCATCAGCACCCAGTTTGTAACCTGTTAAAATATCATCCTTCATTGTTTTTGCACTTAAAAAGAACAAAGGCACATCAGGATCAATATCTCTTATTTCTTCAGCCAGTGTAAAACCATCCACATGCGGCATCATTACATCCAGCAGGCAAATATCAAACTTGCTGCGCTGGAAAGCAGCCAACCCCAGCCGGCCATCACGCTCCAGCGTTACATCAAAATCGTTCAGCTCCAGGTAATTCTTTAACACACTTCCAAAACTGCTGTCGTCTTCAACCAGCAGAATTTTTGATTTAGTTTCTTCCATCGTTTATATTTTATTGTCAAATAAAGTTAAAGCTTTTGGGAGTTGTGCAGTTATTACCTCAATATTTTGTTAAACCCAGATTTTGCATCAACTGCAAAATCTGCCCGAAGGGCCGACGAAACGAAGTTTGTCGGGGTTAACCCTGACTAAAATTTGGTTTTTACCAAATTTTTCGTCACTGCTCCGCAGAAATTTTGCTACTGCAAAATTTGGGTTAAAGAAGGGCGGGGCTGTGTGTTTTAGCCTCTTCATCAACAGTTTCCCCGCTGTACACTATACCTCCGCTTCGCTCCGGTGCCGTTTCCATCGGGCAGCCCTTCAACTTTTGTAATTCGTTTCAGCATTACTTTTGCCTCTCAAATTAATTGCAATGCGTATTACATCCGATAACCGTTTTAAAAAACTCATTGTCATAGGCGATCGTTTATTGATTAAACCCACCCGGCCCGATGAACGCACCGCCAGCGGTTTGTATTTACCGCCCGGTGTGCAGGAAAAAGAAAAAGTACAGCAGGGTTATGTTATTAAAGCGGGTCCCGGCTACGTAATTCCCATGCCGGTAGAAGATGAAGCATGGAAGGGAGAAGAAGACCAGGTAAAGTACGTGCCGCTGCAGGCAAAGGAAGGCGATCTTGCCATCTTTTTATTGAGCGGTGCTACCGAAGTAATCTATGAAGGCGATAAATATTTTATTGTGCCGCAGAGCGCTATCCTTATGCTGGAGCGGGAAGAAGAGCTGTGATATAAAAGATAATACCATTTGGACATTTAAATCATGCTTTATTCTAAATGACAATGAAATTGTCATTTACTCTGCGTTCTCCTTGCCTCTGCGTGCCTTTCTTTTTTGCACGCTGAGAAGCAGAGTTCGCAGAGGGAAAATGCTTCGCATTAGCACAAATTAAAAGTCTAAATGGTATAAAATAAAAACCCTCTGCAATTGCAAAGGGTTTTTTTATTGGTTCTAATGGCTAATGATAATAGTAGTTTTTTAAGCCAGGTAAAGACTGCCCCATGGTATCATTTATAGAAAAGCACATTAAAAAATGACTTTTGTAGTAATGGGGCAGCCAGCATATACCTGCTATTGATTATGAGAAAAAAGCTGAAACAAAGCTAAGCCTGTTTTCCGCTGTTGTCAATACCACAATTAGGTAGGTACCGCTTTGAGGTAGTTTTTTAATGTAATACCAATTGAACATTTAAAACAGTTTTTATTCTGAAATGACAATAAAATTGTCATTTCCCTCTGTGCCCTCTTCTCCCTCTGCCTGCCCGTATGAATACATTCAGGCGGGTGTACAAAAAAATAACACACAGAGCTAATGGAGAGTACAGAGGGCTAAATGCTTCGCATTAGCACAAATTAAAAGTCTAAATGGTATAAGCTCTGTAAAAACATACAGTTCAAAAGAATTTACAATCATGTAAACAACTCCTGTTTCAAATACTTAACTTTCCATCTTAAATAACACTTATGGCAGATCAGTCAAAATTTTTACAGGTAATAAAAGATGCCTATACGTTTAAAGGAGAAAGCATACGCATTGGCGCTGGTGTGCTGGATAAAACGGTGGTTGCAGGCGCTGATGTTTTTCTTCCGCTCAAAACCATGAACCGTCATGGATTAATTGCAGGCGCCACCGGCACCGGTAAAACAAAAACATTGCAGGTAATTGCAGAAGGCCTGAGTGATGCAAGTGTGCCCGTGGTGCTGATGGATATTAAAGGTGACCTAAGTGGCATTGCCGCTGCGGGAGTAAGCAACCCCAAAATGGAAGAGCGTATAAAACTGATTGGCGGCGAATACAAACCCTCATCATTCCCCGTGGAGCTGATGACGCTGAGTGAAGATAAAAAGGGCGTTCGTATGCGTGCCACTGTGAGTGAGTTCGGCCCTATTCTTCTTTCAAAAATTTTGGGACTGAATGATACGCAACAGGGATTGGTGGCGATGATCTTTAAGTTTTGTGATGATACTAAAATGCCGCTCATTGACTTAAAAGATTTTACCAAAGTGCTTCAATACATCAGTGATGAAGGAAAAGAAACTATTGAAAAAGATTATGGTAAAATTGCAACTACTTCAACCGGTACCATTCTCCGCAAAGTGATTGAACTGCAGCAGCAGGGCGCCGGTGTTTTTTTTGGTGAACCCAGTTTTGAAGTGGATGATTTAATGAAGATCAGCAGCGATGGCCGTGGTGTTATCAGCATCATCCGTGTAATGGAACTGCAGGACCGGCCCAAGTTGTTTTCAACTTTCATGCTGAGTTTATTAGCTGAGCTTTATGCAACACTTCCCGAGGAAGGTGATGTGGACAAGCCCAAGCTTTGTTTGTTTATTGATGAAGCGCATCTTGTTTTCCAGGAAGCCAATGAAGCATTGCTGCAGCAAATTGAAACAGTAATCAAACTCATCCGCTCCAAAGGTGTTGGTATTTTCTTTTGCACACAAAACCCGCAGGATGTACCTGCCAGTGTGCTGGCACAATTAGGTTTAAAAGTGCAGCATGCCTTGCGTGCCTTTACAGCGGCCGACAGAAAAGTAATTAAACAGGCGGCAGAAAATTATCCTGAAACAGAATTTTATGATGTGGATTCACTCATTACAGAACTGGGAATTGGAGAATCCTTTATTACCATGCTCAACGAAAAGGGCATTCCCACGCCGCTTGTACATACCATGCTCACGCCTCCCCGCAGCCGTATGGATGTGCTGAGCGATGCAGAAGTGGACGACCTCATCAATAAAAGCAAGCTGGTAAAAAAATATGCAACAACAATTGACAATCAGTCAGCTTATGAAATTATTACTGATAAATTAAACGAAGCGGCAGAAAAAACAAAAGCTGCGGAAGAACAGGCACAGCAGGAAAAAGAAGAAAAGAAAACTTCCAAAGATGAAAAAGGCTTTTTTGATAACCCGGTTGTAAAACAGGTGGGCCGCACAGCCGCTAACGTAATTACAAGAAGTTTGCTGGGCGCATTGGGCTTGGGTGGAAGAGGACGGAAGAAGAGTGGGTGGTTTTGAGTAAGCTGTACAGCTTATAAACTTAAGGCGTTCCGTTAAGGGCGGAAACGTCAGCCACAAAAAGCGGGAGGACTTGATTGTAAAGAGGAGTTGAACGAACAGGTGTTGCCGAAGTGCAGGGAATAGCAATCCGTTCTCCCCGGCTAACTGATGCTGAGCAAAAGTAAAAAAGAGGATGATATGCACATAGCTAAATAAATAAGGTCAAGCCGAATATGCAGCCCAACAGAACTACAAAAGTTGAAACACGGCTTCCGTCTGCCTGCATTTTGGCAATACATTTTGTTGCAGGTAGCCCTTCGTCTGCCCCTGTTAGTTACTTTACTACAAAAGTATATGTCGCTTTACTCTCCACCCAATTAGTTGCTTCGTTGGGGTCTGCCGGTTTGCAATTGTCTTTATAAATATTAAAATGAGTGTTTCCATTATTGAAAGTATAACGCAAAACTTTCATGATTGGGAATCGCTTAACGCCAGGTTCATTGGGGGCAAGTTCCTGAGGCAATTCCGTTTGTCCTCTTGTACCTGTACTGTGATATAGAAAAACTATATAGACGCCTTTTTCTTTAGATTTTAATTTAATTTCTAAACTGTATTTTCTGTTTTCATACTTGTAATTTACATCTGCAAACCTTGAGCTAAAGTTTGAAAGGTTTCCTATGTTATTAATGAAATCAAATTTTCCAACAGCTGGCGTTTGTTCAGTTACTGATGTTAGTGGGTTTGTGAGTTTCATTACCACAGCTACTGTTTTGAAGTTGAAGTTGGGTAAGAAATACTTTTTTTGAGAACGTATATCAAATAATGAGTCTGAAAAGTCAGCTGTAAGTGAAAGCTCCTGTCCTACATTGACAGTATCTGTACCCGGAGTGATATTAACCGGTATTGCAAATTCAAATTCCACTTCTTCATACTTGTCTTTATCTTTATTGCAACTGCTGCCACATGAGCTTAATGCTACTACATAAAGTAAAAAATAAGATAAAGGCTTCATAAATTATTGTTTTAGTAAGAGTTGGGGCAAAGCCCCAACTCTTTAGGATTTAATATCCATACTGGCCAACAAGGTTATTTACTTCATTTGCCTGTAAGTTGCCATTTTGGGTCAACAATTGCTGTCTGTACTCCTGAACTGTGCTGTACGTAAACCGCAATCCCCTGAAAACACCATTGATGTTATATCCATTTACGTTGTAATTAATACCTCAAATGGCTTGGATACATTTGTGTTAGATAGCCCTTTCGTCTTTTTCCACTTTAATTACTTTACAATAAAGGTATATGTCGCTTTGCTTTCAACCCAGTTGGTTGCTTCGTTTGGGTCTCTCTCTTTAACGTTATCTTTGTAAATATTGAAATGCGTATTACCATTGTTAAATACAAAGCGAATGTTTCGCATAAGAGGAAATCTTTTAATACCCGGCACGTTGGGAGCTAATGCTTGAGGGAGTTCTGTACTTCCTTTTGAGCCTGTATTGTGATAAAAACGAATGATAAAAACCCCTTTCTCATTGGGTATTATTTTACCAGTAAATAAGTATCGGTTATTTTGATATACGTAATTTACATCAGCAAAAGTTGCACTAAAATTGGAAAAACTGCCAATTATATTAGAAAATGAAAATTTACCGACAGCGCTTGTTTGATCAAGAATATCTAAACTCGGATTGGTTAACTTTTGAATAACTGCTACCGTTTTAAAATTGAAATTTGGTAGATAATATTTTTTTTGTGATAGCACATCAAAAAGTGAATCGGTGAAATCTGCGATTATAGTAAGTTCTTGCCCTACATTAATGGTATCTATGCCGGGAGAAATATTTAATGGGACAGTAAATTCAAATAAAACTTCTTCGTATTTATCTTTGTCTTTGTTACAACTGCTACCACATGAACTTACTGTTATAATAAGTAATAAGAAATAAAAAAGATGTTTCATAATTTTATAAAGGTTGGGGCATAGCCCCAACCTTTATGATTTAGAATCCATATTGCCCAACAAGATTATTTACTTCATTTGTCTGTAAATTACCATTTTGGTTTAATAGTTGCTGACGATATTCCTGCACAGTATTATTAGTAAACCGCAAACCTCGGAACACTCCATTAATGTTGTAAGCGTTTACATTATCATTAATATTTGTGAATGGGTCTTCGCCATTGTCGGTAAAATCATGCAGCATACCACAAGGTATCCAACCACGATAGTAAGAAGTAAATCCTGGTCCGTTAAAGAACGTTGAAATAGACCTTGAATTATCTACAACTGCATTTTCTAATTGGCGTACTTCATCAGCAGCAATATTAACGGCCGTAGTATTTCCTGCAAATACACCATTTCTATATTTAAACGCATTTCCTGTATTACCTGCAAAGAAGCCCCATGCTTCAATAACAGCGGTGCGTTCAGCACCATTATTATTTCGCTCACCATAACCACCATTAGCAATAACATACTTCGCATTATTCCACCAGTATTGAGAACCACCGCCAAAAGGTTGCTGTTGCACCAAACCCCAATAATGCGTTGCATGAGAAAACTCATGAATCATGGTATTGTAAATTTCTCTTGATGGCAGAGTGTTGCCTGTTTGTCCACCACCGTAACGTAAAGTTACATCGGGCTTGTTCATTTCCAGCACCCTTTTTAAAACTACCAATGCCTGCCCGGCATAAGGAACAAGGTATAAAAGTTTGTCTAAAATACCACTAACAATTGTATATTCTGCTTGTGCTTCCGGCGAACCTATACCAGGCGCTAAAACATAGTTGAGCATAGGGGTGGAAGCATCAGAAGTAATGCGGCTGCTTAACCATATTTTTAACCTTGGGAAAGAGGCTATATTGTTCTGTTGATTAAACTGGTCAATATCCCAAACGGCATTCATAGTAGAAGCGGCACCCACTTTCTTGCTGTTTCAGAATGCGGATTAATGTCACGTTGAAACGTAAAGTTGATATTCTGCATATCATTGTTGTAATACCTGCCAAGCTTGTGCTTTACAGGAAATACATACTGCCATACTTTTAAAACGCCATTAATACCTCTTGTGGTTGCTCTGTCGTTTTTAAACTTCACAATTATCATGGCTTTTCTTTTATAGGGCTTACCAATATAAAATTGCCCATTCGCATTTGTATATGTAATACCCAGTTTCATAAAGTTTCTTGATTTTACCAATACTCCTTTTAATGGCTCTGGCGCATTAATATCAGTGTTAAAAACTGATAGAGTTCCCTGTGGATAATAACGTGGGCCTCGTGCTGCGATATTGCAGGTTGCTACAGGTGCAGCATCTTCTTCAAAACCTGAAATTTCTGCTGCTGCTTGGTACACTTCGTAAGGTTGAATACACTCAGCAATTAGTGCCTGTGTACCCGCAATGACAGGGTCGCCGCCATGTTGTGCAGTATATTCACAAATGGGAATCATGTAATTGGTTGATTGCTGGTTATTTGTTTGATATGGAGCCGGGTCGCAACCCCCTCCACCACCACCAGTCCATGGGTCTGGTTCTTGTGCTTCGCCGTCATCTTCATTAAATAAATACACTTGGTCAAGAATTGTATAAGGAATATGTGATGGAAGCGGATAACCATATGGTACTAACGTGTATTGATAAGTGATTTGGTCTTCCGGTATAGAAGGGTCTTGATAGAAGTCGCCATCTTCAATTACTTCATAAGTAAGAGGCACGTCAATTAACTCCATTCCAGATTCTTCCAGTTCAGTTAGCTGGTCAACATTTTGAGGTGCAACCCATGTTGCCTGCTGTGTTTCTTCGTCACAAGTTTGAAGTGTCAAAGTATTGTTTTGCAAACTCTGAAATTCGTTTGTGTCGTTCCGCAATTTCAAACTCTGTCCATACACTTTTTTCTCGTATTTCTGTATAGCTTGAAAGTGCTGTGTCCTGAAACAACTCACTTTTTTTGTTAAATGATTTGTTGCCAAATTTGCTGTTTTGGCTCTGTGTCAATAGTGCTAAGTTACCTGCAAGTTGAAGAAAGTTCTTTTTAAATTCTTCTGTGTATTCTTCATCCGTTGGATTTTGAGGTTTAATATGCTCAATCGTGTAAGTGTTATAAAGGTCTTTGTCCAGCAATGCACCAGAACGGTTTTTAATTCTCAAACTGTTTTCGTATTGCCAAAGAATAAACTTGATTGTATTTCGGTTGTAATGATGCTTATGATTGTCAAAATAATTATTGATAATATTTTTAAAATAGTCATTGTTGTTCCAGTACCATTGAAACCCAAAGTCTGTGGAATGTTTTATGTCGTTGTACAGTTTCTCAATGTTGCAGCCATTGGCTTTCCTGAAATAATTTTTTGCAAGTGATGGTAAATTATCTGTTCGGTAATCCCCTAATTTGAGTTTAAAGCAAAGCACCTCCAGCAGCTTTAAAATTTTGCCATATGCTTCACCTTTGTTGTCGCCCTTATTGAAAAGCACAAGTAAAATTATCTTCCAATTAGCTTCATTGCCAACAAAGAAAAGGTTAGTGATTTCTGACTGGTTCTTGTTGCTTACAATACTTTTTGCACTATGGCAAAGTTCTACGAAATTTTCAAAGAATAGTTTTATCCATTCTGTTTTGTCTACCGTTTTATTGAGTTTTTCCTTGATAGCTTCAATGTTCCCATTAATGTTGTAAAAGAGGTTACAGCAATTATCCAACAGTTCATTTTCTGTAAAATACCCTTCTACTGCTTCAATGTATCTGTAAGTTTTTGAAATGATACTTTGAATTTCTGCGATGTCATTGTTAGCCTGTTTGTTGTCGTTACTTTGAATATAGATTTGATGCATTAAGTACGCCTTGATTACTTCAAACCTTGAGAGTTCTTTACCACGATTGTTTTGATATTCAAAAACCTGTGTCGCCTCAACTTTGTTTGAGATAAAGAAAGTGCTTATAACGGCATTTTCTAAAGTCATTTGAATTAAGTCAAGGGTTTCTTCATCAAGTTTGGCCAATTCAGTTTCAAAATAATTGAAAGCTTCAATTATTCTACGCTGTGAAACAGTTTCTGTGTCGTCAATAATAGAAACTAAATGCTTTTGGGTTATCTTTTTGAAGATTACGTGGTCATCGTCAATAGTTTTGAATACATCAGTTAAATAAGTTGCTCTTATTGCTTCAAAATTTTTCCCTTTGCTATCATATACTTTTGCGATTGCTGAAAGAAATAGTATTGTTGTTGTAAGCCGTTGTTGCCCGTCAATAATAAAAAGGATAGAGCCGTCTTTCTCAAATAAGAACTGTCCTAAATAATATCGTTTGCCTTTTTGTTCTAAAAGGTCTTCAAGAAATTGGGAACATTGTTTGTCCTCCCAACTGTATGCTCGTTGATAAGCTGGTATTCTGATATTTTCAGCGGATTGGAAAAGCGATTTTATACTTTCTGCTGTTTTGTTTTCAGTTGTCGTTACTGTTTCCATTTGGGGATGTTGAAAATACTAAAGGTGGCTTCGCCACCTTTAGTAAATGATTTTACATTGCTGGTTGGTGTCTTTTTGTTGGGCTTTTAGAGCAAGAACTTGCTGTCAAACTTGATATACTTGAATACTTACTACCACAACACTTACAAGTGTATTGAGTTTTTTCACTTCCTTCATACAAAGCGTGTCTGTTACCTTCAGGATTTTTAGAACAAGAACTTGCTGTCAAACTTGATACACTTGAATACTTACTGCCACACCATTTACAATAAAAATTTGCCATTGTTATTTTAGTTATTGCCTACTCTATATGGTTTTCGGCTTCGCCATTGTCTGCAAATATGATTTGTCATAACGCCAAAATATGTCGCTGTTAAAATTATTTTGAGGTGTCGCAATAACATATGCCTCGTCCTGATTTTGGTTGACTCATTTTGGTTAAAAAAGCAGGGATAAGATATGCTTTTTTAATCCTGATTTAG
>JAIEQM010000176.1 GCA_019747705.1 Chitinophagaceae bacterium
GAGGAAGAAAAAATGAAAGCAGATTTCTAACTCCCGGTCAGACCACGCTTTGGGGCGTGGGCCGACCGGGCAATTGTTACCAGATATATTTCATCTTCAATAAAACGCATGGTGTTTTGTTTTCTTAAATGTACAAAAGAGGAAGAAAAAATGAAAGCAGATTTCTAACTCCCGGTCAGACCACGCTTTGGGGCGTGGGCCGACCGGGCAATTGTTACCAGATATATTTCATCTTCAATAAAACGCATGGTGTTTTGTTTTCTTAAATGTACAAAAGAGGAAGAAAAAATGAAAGCAGATTTCTAACTCCCGGTCAGACCACGCTTTGGGGCGTGGGCCGACCGGGTAACCTACTTCACAATCACTTCCTTTACCACATGTTCATTATAAAGTTCATTGATGCGGTTACGGATTTTTTCCTTTTGATAAACCAGTTCCTGTTTGAGCGGGGCAGTGGAAGTGGTAATAATAAGCTGACCATTGATGAGCTGAATATCATCCGTATAATGGGCAATGGTTTTGCCCATCAGCTCTGCCCACACATCTTTTATCTCCAACGCACGAACTCTTTGTTTGAGTTTGCTTTTTTCTAAAAACTGCTGCATGGCTTCCTGTATCGAGTATTCGCTCATGATGCAAAGATAGGAGGGAAGCAAAATGGGAAGTGGGTTTTAGTAAATTACTTAATGATGTTTATTTGGGAGGTTAGAAAATAAAAAACTCAGATGGTTCAGTATCTAATGCTTTGGCTAATGCAAAGACATGTGAAATGCTTGTATTAATAATGCCCCTTTTCAATTCTGCTTATTTGACTGTATTCTATCCCAGCTTCAAAAGCTAGGTTTTCCATGGATATTTTTTTTGATAAGCGAGTTTCCCTGACACGCCTGCCAAATTTTTTAATACCGTCTTTGTCACGAAGATAATTCACAGCGGCAAGCTGAGATATAACTCAAAAATTAATTAGAGCAAATTTGCCATAATTTAAAAGTTTCCATATATTCGGTTATTAATTAACTTTAAACTCTCTTTTATGAAACGAAAAACCTAATCTTCCAGATTTTATTTGGAACTGTTATCCTCCTCTCATGCCAGAAACAACCTTCAATTCAAATTGCTGAACCTGAACTGATTTCGGCTGAAGTCTCAAACGCCTTAAAGGAGGTAGATTTGGAAAATTTAAAATTAACATTTGATTTTTTGTCTCCTGCGGAAAAAATTCAATATTGGAAGGCTCGAATTGCTTTAGTAACTAGAAATAGTAGCTTTAATAAATCTCAACTTAAATTGGCAAATGAACTTACTTTTTCAATAAGGGAAACTTATTTTGAAGACGGTGGAAGTGCCGAAGTAGATAAATTTTCAAGAATGTGGTTTCAGAAAGCATCCCAGATTTTTTCCTCAAAGGAACTTGCGATGCTAACACTTTTAACTCCTATTAATGTTGAAAATGGGCAAGCTAATTTTGATTTTATGACAACTGATAGCGACCCAAGAGATGATGGTTTAAAATGTAAATGTTTGGTAGATGCAACAATAAATCATTGCCAGTTTTATGGTCGTTCGTGCATTGAAAATACTGGTTGCGAGGTTCAGCCTAGTGGTTGTGGATTTATGGGAGGGAAGAAATGTGACGGAAGGTGCGATGGATGGTAAATAAAAAAATATGAAAAGTAGCTTTAAACGGTTTTTTATTTTTCTTAGGCCTTCATTGACTTCCATCGCAATTTCGATGATTTTTATAACTCTTGTTAATTTCTATGTTCAGGACTATAGAATCATGACGTCGATTTATTTTGTATTCTACTTTTTTTTTATGTTATTTTTTTTGGCAATAAATAAGCATAAAACAGTAATTGCATTTTTTATTTTAGCGTTGCCTTTATTTTTATTTTCACTTTATGCTTTACTTGCAAATCCTTCTTTATTTCCTCTATATATACCAGCCAATCCATTAGTAGGATTGGCTGGTATAATAACTTCGGTTCTGATTAAAGTAAAATCAAAAAAGATTGCTTTACTTTTTGGAGGAAGCACTTTTCTTGTGTTATTGCTGTATTGTTTTTGGGCACTACCTCTTTTTATACAAGCGAAAGAAAAACGTTCTTTAAAAGTGTTGGAACAAACGCCGATAAACTTTACAAATTCCCTGATTAAATTAGATAAAACTCATATCACACCTCAAATACTTTCCCAAAAAAAGGTAGTTTTATTGGACTTTTGGTTCATTGGATGTGAACCGTGTATGCGTAAAATGAAATATTTACAAAAAATATATGATTTGT
The DNA here is from genome assembly GCA_019747705.1 of Chitinophagaceae bacterium. Lineage (GTDB taxonomy): Bacteria > Bacteroidota > Bacteroidia > Chitinophagales > Chitinophagaceae > Lacibacter. Next base: position 2,286 of record JAIEQM010000176.1, read on the forward strand.
ATAAAGATAATTCCGAAGTATTGATTGCAGTAGTTAGTTATGGAGAGTCTGACAAAATAGATGAAGTACTTGAATTTAAACAAAAAAACCCTGAATACAGATTCGACTTTTTTTATGATGCTAATGGAGCCTTTTGTAAGGCAAACAATTTTAAGACATATCCTATAGAACTAATATTAAATTCTTCCCAAAAAGTTCTAAGTACATATCATGGTTTTGGAAGGGAAACTGAGCATTTGTATATTGATAAAACAAAGCAAATAATTGATGAAATTATTAAAAAATCTAAGGTATCTCAATAGACTTACGGTTATATTGGGAATTATTTTACTTTGCTCCTGTAATTTGGGCAAAGGGTCAAGGTTATGCTCTCCACAAAAATTCTATGATTTAATTTATCCTGTTACTGATAGTATTGTTCATTTTAAATTTTTAGTTAGTAACTGTGGCAGTGATACCTTAGTCATTAAAGAAATTACTTCTTCTTGTGGTTGCCATGCTATTAATAATCAATTCACAAAGATTCAACCTGATGGAATAACAATAATAAGTGGTAAAATCAAACTAAGCCAACCTAATAAAGCAGGAAATGAAACACATACATTAGCTATTAGAACGAATCAGCAGGATACACCTATTCATTTTTTCAAAATAAAAGTAATAGCCGCTAAATAGAGGCTATAAACTATAAACCTCTATTTCTTTTCCCAAATCTTCAAACACCTTCCGCACCCGTTCTTCATTGGGGTCTGTAATAAAAACCTGCAACTGCTGGCTGCATACATACTCCAGCAGGTTGTGCATACGTTGAGTATCTAATTTTTCAAACACATCATCCAGCAGCAGCAAAGGATAAAAACCTTTTTGTTCTTTGATGGTTTCAGCTTCGGCAAGTTTTAAACTAAAGAGAAGGCTTTTTCTTTGCCCCTGCGAAGCGGTGGTTTTAAACGGCTCATTGTTTAATGTAAATACCAAATCATCTTTATGCACACCGTAATTGGTGCGTTGCAGTAAATAATCCCGTTCTCTGGATTGCGTTAAAAGAGTTTCAAAAGGTGAATTGCTTAACTGACTTTCATACGTGAGCAATACAGCTTCTTCCTTCCCCGCAATCTGTTTGTAAAACTGCAATACTTTGTTTTGAAAAGAGGGGAGAAACCGATTTCTTGTTTGATAAATAAAATTGCCTGAAACAACCAACAGTTCATCCAGTACTTCCAGCAAACTGTGGTCCTTTGTTTGAGTTTGTGCACATTGTTTTAAATAACTGTTGCGTTGCTGTAAAATTTTATTATACGAAATCAGGTGCTGCAGGTATTCTGCATTGATTTGTGAAAGCAGCGTATCCAAAAATTTTCTCCGCAACTCGCTGCCTCCAATAATCAACTCCACATCATCCGGTGCAATCATTACACAGGGGAACAAGCCAATGTGCTGCGAAAATTTTTCATACGGCACTTCATTACAGGTAATTTCTTTCTTTCCGTTTTCACGGAGAATGATGCAGGTATTGAAAGCTTCACTGTTTTTTTTAAACACACCTTCAATTCTGAAACCTGAATGACCGTGTTGCACATTATTACTATCAACCCCTGTAAAGTAACTTTTAGTAAAACAGAGGTAGTGAATGGCATCCAGCAAATTGGTTTTGCCCACACCATTTGCGCCGGTAAAGGCAATAATGGGCTGATTGAATTGCAACTGCTGCAGGCTGTAGTTTTTGAATTGGGTGAGTATGATGGATTTGAGATAAAGCATGAAGGCTGCAAGATAAGAAAAGCGAGCCCCCGATGTATTGTACAATCGGGTTCAGGCAGTACACGAGTGCGACGCAACCGCTGCTCCATCAGGGATTTTTAGCCGGTAACATCATGTGTATCCTTCTTCATTTTCATCAGAAAATGACCTGTTTTACACAAAATCAACAATCTGAAATCTGCATTCAAAATTTGCCCCCGCCCCCTTATCTTTGCCACTCCAAAAAAGAAAGCAAACGTGGCCACTAAATTCACTAAAGAAACTTATTTGTACTGGTACGAGCTGATGCTCTTGCTCCGCCGTTTTGAAGAGAAAGCAGGGCAATTATACGGCATGCAAAAAATCCGTGGGTTTTGTCACTTGTACATTGGGCAGGAAGCCATTGCTGGAGGATGTATGACGGCCACCCGTGGCGAGGATAAATTTATTACGGCTTACCGTTGTCATGCATTGGGTATTGCAAAAGGGATTACACCAAAAGCCGCTATGGCTGAGTTATTTGGTAAAGCAACCGGTTGCGCCAAAGGCAAAGGTGGCAGTATGCACTTCTTTGGAGTGGATGTTGGATTTTTTGGAGGTCATGGAATTGTGGGCGCTCAAATTGGTACAGGTGCGGGGCTTGCATTTGCTGAAAAATACAAAGGCACAGATAATGTGTGTTTGACTTTTTTTGGTGATGGTGCTGCACGCCAGGGTATGCTGCATGAAACGTTTAACCTGGCCATGCTTTGGAAATTACCTGTGATTTTTATTTGTGAGAATAACAACTACGCTATGGGTACATCGGTTGAGCGTACCAGCAATGTGGTGGATATTTATAAGCTGGCTGATGCGTATGATATGCCGGCCGATAGTATTGATGGTATGGATCCTGAAGCGGTGCATGAAAGTGTGATACGTGGTGTAAACCGTGCACGCAAAGGAGATGGGCCTACATTGATTGAAATTAAAACCTACCGTTACAAAGGCCACTCCATGAGCGACCCGCAGAAATACCGCAGCAAGGAAGAAGTGGAAGAATACAAGCAGCGTGACCCCATTGAAACATCCAAAGAAAAATTGCTGAACGTGTTTGGTGTGAGTGAAGCAGAGATTGAAGCCATCAATGAACGTGTGCGTCTGGAAGTGGATGAGTGTGTGAAGTTTGCTGAAGAAAGTCCATGGCCAAATGATGATGAATTGCTGAAGGATGTGTATGTGCAGCAGGATTATCCGTTTATTGTAGATTAATTTATTTATTAAGTTATTGCGTTATTAAAATAGAAAAAGTACAATGTCTGAAACAAAAAAAACAACTGCACAGGAACTGGAAGAAGTGCAGGTAATTCAACAAGCAAAAGATTTCTGGGGAAAATATTCCAAACCTGTTTCCTATATAGGAGGTCTTGTAATTTTACTGGCCGGCGGATGGCTGGCGTATAAAAACTTTGTAAAGGATCCGAAAGAGAAAAAATCAAATGAAGCCATCAGCAAAGCACAGATGTATTTTGCTATGGACTCATTAGACCTTGCTTTAAATGGCGATGGCGCCAGTGCGGGTTTTCTGAAAGTGATTAAGAACTATGATGGTACTGATGCCGGTAACCTGGCACATTATTATGCAGGAGCTATTTATTTGCGCAAGGAAGATTATAAAAATGCCATTAAGCACCTGGAAGATTTTTCAACAAGCGCCACTCAAATTCAAAGTCTTGCATGGCGTATGCTGGCAGATGCGTACATGAGCAATGGCCAGAAAGAAAAAGGCGCTGAGTATTATGAAAAGGCCGCTACACTCAATGAAAAAGATGAGGCCAGCTCTTCTGATAATCTTTATTATGCTGCCAGGGCTTATGAATACCTCGGTAAAAATGAAAAAGCAGTAAAGATGCTCACACTCTTAAAAGAAAAATATCCCAAAAGTGTACATGGCATGGTGGTTGATAAATACCTGGCTAGATTGGGTGTTATAAATAATGATTAAGATACTCTATGGCTGATATCAGTAACAGTAATTTATATCAACTGCAAACAGGCACTCATGATTTTTCGGGTGCCTGTGTTGTTTTGGTGAAAACGGAATGGAATGCACAGGTGGTTGATGCACTGGAAAGCGGATGCAGAAAAGTGCTGGAACAATATGGTGTTGCAAATATCATAACCCTCACAGTTCCCGGTGCAGTTGAAATACCTTTTGCTGTAAAAGCATATTATGAAAGTAAAAAAGAATTAAGGGCTGATGCGTTTGTTACGCTGGGTTGTGTAATAAAAGGCGATACACCACATTTTGATTATGTGTGCAAAGCTCTTACAGATGGAGTAACACAACTTAATTTAAGTTTGAATGTGCCCGTGATATTTGGTGTGCTCACTGTAAATACACAGGAGCAGGCTGATGAGCGAATCGGAGGCAAGCATGGTCATAAAGGTGAAGAAGCGGCCATTACTGCACTAAAGATGATTGCATTGAATGTATCTTTAAAGAAATAATCCGGCAGCATGAATGTTCAGTTGTTTGTTCCCTGTTTTGTTGATCAGTTATATCCGCAAACAGCCTTTAACATGATAAAAGTGCTGGAGAAACTGGGTTGTACTGTAAACTATAACACGAATCAAACCTGTTGTGGTCAGCCGGCATTCAATGCAGGCTTTCAAACGGAGTGTAAAGAGGTGGCAGGAAAATTTCTGAAAGATTTCAGCGGCTCAGATTTTATTGTGGCGCCCAGTGCAAGTTGTGCCGGTTTTGTGCGGAATTATTATGGAAAGATGTTTGATAATTCATCCGTTCATAATGAAGTAAAAGATTTACAGAAGCGTATGTTTGAGTTTAGTGAATTTGTAACTGAGGTGTTGAAAGTTGAAAAAGTAAACGGAGCTTCATTACATGGCAAAGCAACCTATCACGACAGTTGTGCCGCACTGAGGGAGTGTAAAATAAAAGAAGGCCCCCGCACATTGCTTAGTAATGTAGATGGATTAGAATTGGTGGAGATGCAGGATGTGGAAACCTGCTGTGGTTTTGGTGGCACGTTTGCTGTAAAGTTTGAACCCATTTCCATTGCCATGGCCGATCAAAAGGTGAACCATGCACTGGCTACCGGTGCACAGTACATTATATCAACTGATTTAAGTTGCCTGATGCATTTGGAAGGTTACATTAAACAAAAAGGTCACAACTTAAGAACCTTGCATATTGCTGATGTACTGGCAAATGGATGGTAAAGCCCCCAACCCCGAAGGGGAGTAATGCAGGGGCATGACTTGTTTTGGATAAATCGTAATTCTAAAATCGTCAATTATAAATCATATGGCTTACTGGCTCATTAAATCAGAACCCTTCAAATACAGTTGGGATCAGTTTGTAAAGGATAAAAAAACATTTTGGGATGGGGTGCGCAACTATGCAGCACGCAACAATCTCCGTGATATGAAAAAAGGGGATGAATTATTTTTCTATCACAGTAATGAAGGATTGGAAATTGTAGGTATTGCCAAAGTGGTAAAAGAATCTTACCCGGATCCTACAACAGATGAAGATGCATGGGTGGTGGTTGATGTGGCGCCCGTGCGTAAGTTGAAGAAGCCTGTTACGCTTGTTCAAATGAAGGCTGATAAACGTTTAGCCAATATGGATTTGCTGCGTTTGGGAAGATTGAGCGTGGGAAAAGTTACAGATGCAGAGTGGAAAGTGGCGCTGGAACTGGCAGGAGAGGACTAAGAGGGAGTACTATAATTCACATATCCTTTGATATAAAAAAATGAGGTTTAAAAATTATGAGTCATCAATCTTTGGCTCACAGAAGAAAATCTTTGTTGGTAACTTCCCATTTCTGCAATACATAACTGATATTTTTTTTGAATAATAATCAAAAAATAATTTAATGAAATAATATTGCAATAAAAAAACCGCCTCATGGTGGTTTTTTGAAAATAGCAGATATATGGTTTTATTTTGAAGCCAGTTCACCCAGGTTCATGCTTTTGGCGATGTTTTTCAATTCCTCAATATCATTACTGCCGTTCAAATTTAAAGTGAGAATAAACCTGTTGGCAATGGTATAAGTTAATTCAGCCCGCTTATCTTTTTTATACATATGTTCATAACCCTTTACTCCGCTGATGCCGGTTTCAAAAGCGCCTGACTTTTCGTTATCATTTTCAACCTGTATGTTCATGCCAAACATTCCTGCTGCTGCGGTATAACCCAGCTCTGACTGGTTATAGTCCATGAGCTCAATATTCAAATCTTTGTCCCCGCTTTTATACCGCTGCTCAGCTTTGCTCCAGCTTCCCAACCCGGGCATGTTTACAGATTCTCCGGAAGCATCGCCCTCTTTTTTATAACCGGAAGGCGATGGAAGATATTTCTGCAGGTCTTTGTAACTGATTGCAAGGGTGTCACCTTTTGCTTTGCGTTCTTCTCTTTTCTTTTGTGCTTCATCCATCGCATCTTTCATTTGTTCGCCTGCGTTTTTTAAATCGCTGATGGTTACTTCGCCATCTTTTGTTTTAATGGTGGTTTTATTTTTTCCAGGGCCGCAGGAAAAAAGAAGAAAAGAACTTAAAAGGATATACGCTGCATACTGCACAGGTTTTTGGTTCATGGTTTTTTAGTTTAATTGATTTAGAAAATTATTGTTTGATAAATTCAACCCTTCTGTTATTTGCTTTTCCTTCAGGTGTGTTGTTACTGTCAGCCGGCAGGCTTTCACCTTTGCCGTCTGTGGTCATACGGCCGGCATTAATACCAAATTCTTTAATTAGGAACTGGCGTACAGCCTCTGCTCTTTTTTTAGAAAGCTCCAGGTTTTTGGCATCATCACCATCACTGTCAGTATGCCCAATGATTTTTACTTTTACATCTGCATTTTCCTGCAGTACATTGGCAATGTCTTTTATGGCGCCGTAGGATTCAGGTTTTATCTTGTCGCTGTTTACATCAAATAAAATACCACGGGTAACAAATTTCCCTTCGGTAATTAATTTATTTCTTGTATCCGGCGCACCAACGGCCACTCTGATGTTTCCGAGGTAAAATGCATCATTTTCATTATTGGCGCCATCATTTCTGAAATAAATGGAACTGAGTTTCAAGCCATCGGCTACCAGCTTGGGAAGGTCCCATACTTTTTTATCATTCATATAAACACGAACCCGGCCTTTCTGTCTCCAGATGGAAATATGGCAAAACGGTTTTTCAGGAACCATCAGTTGGTTTTGATCAGCTTCATTTTTCAACACCTCCTGCATATTTTTTGAACTGTAAGCGCTGGTTAAGCCCTGCTGTCCTCCTGCATTTTCCGGGTGAAAGGCAATTTCAAAACCACCGCCATTTTCAATTCGGCCGTCGCCAAATCGTGCAAATGCCCTGAAGTTTTTTCCAACTTCTGTATTGGTGGTGGCGCCCACTACAAAAAAACCGCTGTAATAACTGAACTTATCAGTTGTCATCAAATCAAATTCAAGTGTAAAATTATCAGGGAGATTATTCACCCATTCAGGATACATCACCACATCTTTTTTTGTCATCAGGTACCTGCCCTGTGCTTTATTAACAGTAACAATTTCGCCGCTTCCATTGGTGTTCCATTTATCAGGGAAATCGCCAATATTATCTTTTGTAAAATCTTCAAATGCAATTACTTTTTCACCCGGCACAAAATCAAATTTGCTATAGGTTTCAAGTGATGGTTTACCGTTTTTTGAACCGGAGCCACCACCTTCATCATTACCGTTGACGCCTGAATTATTTTTAGTACTGTCTTTACTGTTTTTGTTTTTCTTTTTAGGATCAAGCGCAGGATCCATCACTTTATCAACAGACTGATCAACTTTCTGATTTACTTTTTGCTCTGCTCTCCACTTGGCCCGTTCTTTTGCTCTTTCCAGGATATTGATCTGGGCATTTACGTATTGTAAACCCAGCACTGTAAAAAAGAATAGAAGAAGTTTTTTCATGTTCTTTGTATTTGGGTTATTTAATGGTGAGAATTTTAAAAACCGGCTACAAGGTAGGGTATTGCTTTTTTTGAAACAATAACACAAAAGGGGCATAGCACATTAAATTTTCATCAAATAGCGGCCTGAAAAGAATTTTTCCCCGCAGGGCAAACGCATCTAAATTTCTTTAAAAACAACTTTGGATAGAAATTTTTCATCCCAGCCACAGAGCAGCC
>JAIEQM010000163.1 GCA_019747705.1 Chitinophagaceae bacterium
TGTCCATAACTAATTAATTTAGGCAAAAATAGCTAAAATAATTAGTTATTCCAAATTGCGGATAGTCATTAAAAAATTGATGATTTACAGGAGGTGATTCAGGCCAGCAAAGGCTGGGGGCTGGGCATACCTTTACAATATGAGAATATGCGTTCATAATACCGCTTGATAAAACAATTTATGCAAAAGCCGCTCATGACGGCATTATACGATTACTCATCTCAATTTTTCTGTATCTGGATAAATGTGATTAAGCCTGGTATAACCTGTGCGTAAAGTCCATAAAGCGGGCTTTTTTTGTGCATTAAACTGTGCAAAACAGGTGCGTACAAAAGGCTTTTAAAATTTGGAGAACGCAAATTTATGGGCGTACATTAGATGTACAAAGCCGCTGGAAATTTTAGTAGAGTTGAAGGTGGTGGAGCAACAGAAAGTCCGTAAAAAGATGGACTGTTGAGCCGGAAGCACTGGGTTAGTAAGTATATGAGCGCAAGCAAGTATAAAGAATAATTCGGTGCTTCTTTTTTTATGCCCTGCCGGCCAATGTCATTAAATTAAGCATTTGCCATTTCGACGGCAGGAGAAATCTCTCAAATTTCAAACTGAACAAATTCTGTGAGACCTCTCCCTAAGGTCGGGGTGACGCTTAACTTAATGACATTGCCGTCCCCGTAAAAAGCTTCAAATTTCATTTTGCCCGAAACCGAAATAGCCTTACTTTTGCGGCTTCGTATTAAAAAATGGCACGGCCAAATCCGTGCTGAAAAATCCCATAAGGTCATGAAAAAAGGTTTGCATCCCGAAAATTATCGTTTTGTAGTGTTTAAGGACATGAGTAATGGCTACTCTTTCCTCACCCGTTCTACTGCTCCTTCAAAAGAAACAGTAAAATGGGAAGATGGAAATGAATACCCTCTCATTAAATTAGAGATTTCCAGTACCAGCCACCCGTTCTTTACCGGCCAGAACATTCTGGTGGATACTGCAGGACGTATTGACAAGTTCAAGAAGAAATACGCAAAGAAAGAAGGCCCAGCTTCTTAACGGAACAAAGGCTTTTACAATAAATTGGAACCACTCAAGATTTTTGGGTGGTTTTTTTATGAGGCTAGTGAAATGGAAGTTAGTACTATTCCTTTTTCATGAAGTAAAAAATCCTTCTGCCTAACACTTGTTGTATCAGCTTCAGGTATTATCTTGTGCCCACATGCAACAGGTAGTACATATCACATCTCCATCGTTGGCCGCAGCCGGCACAACAACTATTACAACTACCACAACCCGTTAAGGGTTGCACATTTCTATATTACCCCCGGGGCATTTTGCTGTACTTCATCACAACACTTAATTCATTTATTTTATGATACAGGTTTTAAAATTCGGCGGCACCTCCATGGGAAGCGCCAAAGCCATTCAACAGGTGGTTGCCATTGTAAAAGAAAAAAGCAACCATCAAAAAATTTTATTGGTGGTAAGCGCTATGAGCGGCACTACTGACCAACTGCTCAACTGCGGCGCACTGGCATCAAACGGCAGCGAAACATTTAAAGATGTTTTGAAACAAATTGAAACACGTCACCTTGAAACGGTAAAGGAACTTATTCCTGTTCAGCAGCAAAGCAGTGTGCTGAGCCTCGTAAAAAAGTACTGCAATGAAATGGAAGACATTTGCAACGGTATTTATTTATTGGGCGAATGCAGTGCACGCACTAAAGATAAATTGATGAGCTATGGCGAACTGCTCTCTTCACAAATCATCAATGCTGCATTTACACATAACGGAACGCACAGTGTTTGGAAAGATGCACGTGAAGGGATTCAAACCAACAGCAACTACGGCAATGCTGCCGTAAACTTTTTTGTAACGAATAATTTCATCAATGAATTTGTGCAGCAGCAGGAAGTAAGCATCATCGTTTTTCCAGGCTTTATTGCAAGTGATGAACATAAAGTAACTACCACATTAGGAAGAGGCGGAAGTGATTATACAGCAGCCATTCTTGCAGCGGCAGTGGATGCATCATCCGTTGAAATATGGACAGACGTAAGCGGCATGATGACGGCCGACCCACGCTGGGTGCTCAATGCAAAAATTATTCCTTCCATCAGCTACCAGGAAGCGATGGAGCTTTCACATTTTGGTGCGAAAGTGATTTATCCGCCAACGATTCAACCCGTGTTGAATAAAAATATTCCCGTTTGGATTAAGAACACATTTGCAAAAGATGATTACGGAACGGTGATTGAACATAAACCCACACAGGGAAATATCATTACAGGTATTTCAAGCATCAGTTCATTAGCATTATTAAGTTTGGAAGGTAGCGGCATGGTGGGCATACCGGGTTTCAGCAGCAGGTTGTTTGCAGCATTGGCCAATGCACAAGTGAATGTGATTTTAATAACACAAGGTTCATCGGAACATTCTATTTGTGTGGGAGTTGATGCAGTGAATGCAGAAAAAGCAAAACGGGCAGTTGATAAAACATTTGAATTTGAAATTGCTTCTGAAAAAGTAGAACCGCTTAAAATTGAAAGTGAGTTAAGCATTGTGGCATTGGTGGGCGACCAGATGCGTCACCACACAGGCGTGAGCGGAAGAATGTTTGCAGCATTGGGAAGAAACGGTGTAAACATCCGGGCTATTGCACAGGGCTCAACAGAACGGAATATTTCCGCCGTTGTATCTACGGCTGATGTGCGCAAAGCAGTGAACGTTTTGCATGAAGAGTTTTTTGAAACAGTAAAAAAACAAATCAACTTATTTGTTGTGGGTACCGGTAATGTGGGCAAACGCTTACTGGCACAATTGAAACAGCAACAACAATTCTTAGAACAAAACTTACACCTGCAGGTGAACATTGCAGGATTGAGCAACAGCCGTAACATGCTCATTAATGAAAACGGAATTGCCATTGAACGCTGGGAAGAGGAATTGCAAAACGGTGAAGCGGCAGATTTGAAATCCTTTGTTCGTTCCATCATTCAAAAGAACCTGCGTAACTCTGTTTTTGTGGATGTAACTGCCAATGGCGCTATTGCTGATGTGTACGCATCGCTCCTTGAAAAAAGTATTGCAGTAGTGGCTTGTAACAAGGTTGCTGCTTCAAGCGCTTATACCAATTACAAAAAATTGAAAGACCTTTCAGCAGAATACAATGCTCCGTTTTTATTTGAAACCAATGTGGGTGCAGGCTTGCCCGTAATTGGTACGTTGAATGATTTGATGCGCAGTGGTGATGTGATAAGAAGTATGCAGGCGGTGTTAAGCGGAACGCTCAATTTTGTATTCAACAATTATGATGGCACCAAACTTTTTGCTGATGTAGTAAAGCAGGCACAGGATGAAGGTTATACAGAACCTGACCCACGTTTGGATTTAAGCGGAACGGATGTTATGCGTAAAATTTTAATTCTTGCACGTGAAGCTGGTGTACAAATGGAAATGGAAGAAATAAAATGCAATGGTTTTTTACCAGAAAGCTGTATGCAGGGAACTGTGGATGATTTTTATGCAGCAATGAAAAAAGAAGAAGCACATTTTAAGAAGTTGTATGAAGATGCAAAAGCTGCAGGTTGTAAATTGAAATTTGTTGCAACTTATAAAGATGGCAAAGCGGAAGTAGGCTTGCAGCATATTCCACCGCAACATGATTTGTATCATTTATACGGAAAAGACAATGTGGTGTTATTTTACACTGACCGTTATAAAGAACAGCCAATGGTAATAAAAGGAGCGGGTGCAGGAGCGGAAGTTACAGCGAGTGGGGTGTTTGCGGATATTATGAGAGCCGCCCCCTGAGTTGCACTCGTAACCTTCGTTCCTCGGTTACCCCCAAGGGGGACTTTTGGCGTGATGTTATTTTTAAAGTATGACTAAATCAATTTCATGAGCCTAATAGAAACTAATCAACATGATAATCATGCGGAGTCTAAGTCCTCCCCCTTGGGGGGAGTTAGAGGGGGCTGTATTTCTATTAAGAGCCCGGCAACTGTTGCCAATCTCGTCTGCGGATTTGATATTCTCGGTATGGCTTTGAATGAACCGTATGATATCATGAAGCTGAAGTTGATTGATGAACCAAACGTTATGATCATCAACAAAGACAACTATAACCTGCCAACAGAAGCAGAAAAGAATGTTGCAGGTGTGGTGCTGCTTGAAATCATCAAACACAATAACAACAGTTTTGGATTTGAAGTGGAGATTGAAAAACGCATTAAGCCTGGCAGCGGATTGGGCTCCAGTTCAGCCAGTGCAGCAGGTGCAGCAGTGGGAGCGAATCTTTTATTAAACAATCAATACAACAACGATGAACTCGTGCAGTTTGCCATGTTTGGTGAAAAATTGGCGAGTGGTGTAAAACATGCTGATAATATTGCGCCCTGTATTTTGGGTGGCGTTACATTGATTCGTTCCATTCATCCGCTGGATATTGTACAACTCAATTCGCCGTCTTTGTTTGTAACCGTTGTGCATCCGCAGATTGAAGTAAAGACCAGTGATGCACGGCAGATTCTCCGCAAAGAAGTGTTGCTCAAAGATGCGATTAAACAATGGGGCAATATTGCAGGGCTTGTTGCAGGTTTTGAAAAAGGTGATACAGGTTTGATTGGAAGAAGTCTGGAAGATGTGATTATTGAACCCGTACGAAGTATTTTAATTCCAGGCTTTGATGCCATTAAATCGCAAAGCAAAGAAGCAGGTGCTTTGGGGGGTGGCATCAGCGGCAGTGGCCCCAGCATTTTTATGCTGAGTGAAGATGAAACAACAGCAAAGAAAGCAGAAGCAATCATGCAGCAAACATTTACAGAGTTGGAAATTGAATACAAAACGTATGTAACAAAAATTGCGGAGAAAGGAGTTCAACTAATTTCATAAAGATCAACGTCACCTCGACGAAGGAGAGGTCTCTTAACATTCAAACAGTTTCATTTTTTAGAAATGTCTCGTTTCCCGAAGTGACGTACAGCATTTACAAACAACTAATAAAATCAAATTGAAATACTACAGCCTCAACAAACAATCACCCAAGGTTTCTTTCAGCGAAGCAACTCTACTCGGACAGGCGCCCGATAAAGGATTGTATTTTCCTGAAACCATTCCACAGGTGGATAAAGACCTCATCGAACATATTGAACACATCAGCAATGAAGAAATTGCATTTCGTATTATCAAACCATACATCGGCAATGAAATTCCTGATGCTGAACTGCAACGCATCGTCAATGAAACAGTGAACTTTCCGATTCCACTTGTTCCGATAAACGAAACCATTTCATCTTTAGAATTATTTCACGGGCCTACATTGGCGTTCAAAGATGTGGGTGCACGGTTTATGAGCAGGTGTTTGGGGTATTTTATCAGCCAGGGTCGGCCCGCTGCAAGCGGTCTGAACCGGAATAGCAGTAATACGCTCAAGAAAGTAACAGTTCTCGTTGCCACCAGCGGTGATACAGGCGGCGCCGTTGCCAATGGCTTTTATAATGTAGAAGGAGTGGAGGTAGTGATTTTATATCCCGGCGGCAAAGTGAGCAGTGTACAGGAAAAACAATTAACAACACTCGGCAACAATATTCATGCTTTAGAAGTAAACGGAACTTTTGATGATTGTCAGCAATTGGTGAAACAGGCTTTTGCGGATGAAGCGTTGAACAAACAATTATTTCTCACGTCAGCCAACAGTATCAACGTAGCACGCTGGTTACCGCAGCAGTTTTATTATTTCTTTGCATACAAACAATGGAAAGAGAAGGGTCAACTGCCGGTTATCAGTGTACCCAGCGGCAACTTCGGAAATATCTGTGCAGGAATTTTAGCACATATCAGCGGATTACCTGTGCAGCATTTTATTGCTGCCTGTAATGCCAATGATGTGGTGCCGCAGTTTATGCAAACACAAAACTATCATCCCAAAGCCGCTGTTGCTACTATTTCCAATGCAATGGATGTGGGTAACCCCAGTAACTTCATCCGCATACTGGAGTTGTTTCAGCACCAGTTCCCGCAGTTGAAAGAAAAACTATCTGCTTACAGTATTACTGATGATGAAACCAAAGCAACCATGAAACGTGTGTTTGATGAATATGGTTATATTCTCGACCCGCATGGGGCAGTAGGATATTTAGCACTGGAGCACTATTTACAACAATATCCGCAGCAAAAAGGAATGATTCTGGAAACAGCCCATCCTGTAAAGTTTTATGATGTGGTGGAGCCGGTGTTGAATAAAAAGATTGAATTGCCTGAGGCTGTAAAGCAAATTATTTCATTACAAAAAAAATCAACCCTTCTGAAAAATCATTTTGATGAATTGAAGTCTTTTCTTTCAGGATTATGATATAGAAACGCTTTGTATCTGCAGATTTTTTTCGTTTATTCATAATGCCCTTTAAGCGAGGCTACAATCAGCGTATCTTCTGCGATGGCATAAACATATCGGTGTTCCTTAGTAATTCTGCGTGACCAATAACCTGTAAGTTCATGTTTCAAAGGTTCTGGTTTCCCAATGCCTTCATAAGGGCTTTCCATGATAGCATTTGTGAGCTGTAATATCTTTTTCAAGACTGGTTTATTGCCTGTTTTAACCCAATAGTCAAGTTGCTCTTTTGCTTTTGGCGTGTAGATTATTTGCATAGCTTCTCCAATTCAGCCATGGTCATTTTGATGCCTTTGCCTTTTTTCAAATCAGCTTCTCCTTTTCTTATCATTGCAACAAAGTCGGGTTTATAAATACTTACAGGTGTCTTTGTTTTTGAAACACTGTACTTTATTTTAAAAGCTTTAATAACAGCTTTAAGCGCTTCTATTTGTGATTCATCTTCAGTGTAGGCAGTAATATTAATAGCTTTCATTTTGCAGAATTTTATTTATTGAAAATATCTGTTTTTCAAAATTACTGAATTTTAAGGTTTTTCAGTTTTCTTAGTATATGAATGTAGAAATTTTGGCCAAATATTAAAAAGATTGCCTCTGCATTCATTCTTTCCAGGGAAATAAGCAGAAAGAACTTTCAGATGGCCCTTGGAACAAACGTTAAAACAAAATTAGCAAGTTCCTTCATCACCAAAAAAACCACCGGCTTTCACCGGCGGTTCCTTAAAAAAATGAACACTGCTTCATCAGAAATCAGTTCGCAGCAATCACCTTATCCATTGAATGTACCACACCATTAGTAGCATCTTTATCTCTTCCCTGGATTTTAGCGCCATTAATCGTTACCTCACCGGTACCATTTACTGCCACCTTCAGCTCTTTACCGCTAATGGATTTTAAAATTTGTCCGTCTTTAAAATCTTTAAAGTTGGTTTTACCTTCCACTACATGGTATTGCAGTAAATCAGTAAGCTTCACTTTGTTTTCCGGTTTCAGCAAATCGGCTAATGCACCGGCTTCCAGTTTTCCGAATGCCATTTCAGATGGTGCAAACACAGTAAACGGGCCTGTCTTCACCAGTTCTGTTTCTAAACCCGCAGCCTGTACACCCTTCAGCAAAGTAGCCAGATTTTTGTCGGCTACCACAACATCTACAATCGTTGATATATTTATAAATTTATTTGCAGGTAGAATAACCTGCATTAATTGGAAGGTAGTCTATTTAATCGGATATGACCTTTTTATTTGCAACTAAAGTAATACTCCCGTTTAAAATCAGAAGTTCAATTCAGCTTTGTGGTGCCATCTTAAAAGCTTTATTAATGAACTGGACAGAGGAAAACATAATAAACTGAAAAGTTAAGCTGTAAGCTTATATTCTTTTGTCAAAACATCCGCAGGAATCCGAAGCATCTTACTGAACTTTCGAATCATACTTAAGGAAAGTGGTTGTTTATAGTTAAGCACTTTGCTGATGGTTCCTTTATCGCCATATTCTCTTGCAAGGTCGGCGGCGGTATAACCAAAATCTTCCATGCGGATTTTAATCATTTCAACAGGGTCAACTGGCGGAATGCTCCATTGTTTTTCTTCATACTGACTGATGAGAAAAGCCAACAGCATTTTTTCCTTGTGTTCTTCTGTTCCTTTTTTAGCTGTAGCAATTTGTTCAAAGCGGCTTGCAGCTTTTTCGTAATCAGCTTTTGTTTCTATGAGGAACCATTGTTTCATAATCATTTAATTAAATAGTGGCAGGGTCAATCCTGTCGTATTCTGTATGTGTGCCGATGAAGCGAATTTGAACGATTTGGTCATCATAATCAATAAACGCAATTAACCGGTAGGTGTTGTGAAGAATTTCAAAACGTGCCCTGTTGTTGGCAATCATGTTGGCTTCTGAAAAATCAGTTAACACATCCTGCTTTTTTCTCCAGACTGCTTCTGCTGTAACAGAACGCCATGCTTCCAAACTCTTTCGGGCATTCGCATGTTTTTTGGCGAACTGATTGAGTTTTTCTAAATAGATAATTGTCATAAAATCGCTTTTAAATTTCAATACTAAATTGAAGTGACGAAATATTTGCTGTTCTTAGTAAATTGAACAATACTTCGAAAGTGTTATAAAATAGTAATGATTCATTTAAAAACGAATCCCCTTCTGACATCAGAATTGAATGCAAAATAACAACAGGTTGGCAATTTGCCAACTTTTTTCATTTCATCTCATTTGCTTCTAAGTTCAGAACAACTCATTTCTATTAAACCAACTCACCCCCTAACCCCTCTCTGCCAGGCAGAGAGGGGAGCAGGCCGTTAATTAGTTTCATCATTTCCAAATTTCAGCAGGGTTGAGTCACTACTGGCAATTCCAAAGAAATATCTTATAAAAAGAAGCATCATCCGCTCCCGCTATTTTCAAAAACAATAAAACACTCAATTCATTTTCTTCCCTATCTTCATCCCCGGAGTTGCTTGCTCAACAATCTGTTGAACACAACTCTTTTTTATTTATATTCACTTTGATATGAGTATTGCCCAATTAATTCAAAATTATTCCCCGCAGCCCCATCAGTTTGATGAGATGCTCCACAGCAATGCCATCCGTGAGCCCTATACCAAACTGGTGCAAACCATCAATGAAAACAGTATCGAAAGCCTTGAGCTGAAAGATAAACTGGCAGGTGAACTCTTCATGAACCAGGGCATCACCTTCACTGTGTACAGCGATAATGCAGGTATTGAACGCATCTTTCCGTTCGACATACTGCCCCGCATCATCACCGCTGCAGAATGGGCCAATGTTGAAAAAGGAATTGAGCAACGCCTCAAAGCGCTCAATAAATTTTTAAAAGATATTTATTCAGAGCAGCAAATTGTAAAAGATAAAATCATTCCTGCCGAACTCATTGCCACTTGCCCGCATTACCTGCGTGAGGCAGCGGGCATCAAAGTGCCGCATGATATTTATGTGCACATTTCAGGCATTGATTTAATCCGTGGCGATGATGGAACGTTTTACATTCTGGAAGATAACCTGCGCACACCCAGCGGTGTTTCTTACATGCTGGAAAACCGTGAAGTAACAAAACGCCTGTTTCCTGAATTGCTGGCACAGGCCAACGTACGTATGGTGGGCAATTATCCTTTGCTGCTGCATAACAATCTCAATGCATTATCACCAAGAGCCATTTCTAATCCAACAGTTGTATTACTCACGCCGGGCATTTACAACTCTGCTTATTATGAGCATACATTTCTTGCACGGCAAATGGGTATTCAATTAGTGGAGGGAAGAGATTTGTTGATCGATAATCACAAAGTGTATATGAAAACTACAGGCGGTTTGCAACAGGTGGATGTTATCTATCGCCGCATTGATGATGAATATATGGACCCGTTGTTATTCCGTCCCGATAGTATTTTGGGTGTGCCCGGCATTATGAGCGCTTATCGTAAAGGAACCGTTGCATTGGCCAATGCAGTGGGCAATGGTGTGGCTGATGATAAAGCAGTGTATGCATATGTGCCTGCTATGATAAAATATTATTTCAATGAAGAACCCATTCTGCCCAATGTACCCACCTATCAAATGAGTAACCGGGATGAACGCAACTATGTGTTTAAAAATATGAATAAGATGGTAGTGAAGCGCACCAATCAGAGTGGTGGTTACGGCATGCTCATGGGCAACAAAGCAAGCGATGAAGAAATTCAAAAGTTTAAAGATGAAATTATAAAACATCCACGTGAGTTTATTGCGCAGCCTATCATTCAATTGTCAACCGTGCCTTGTTTTATCAATGGAAAATTGCAGCCACGTCATGTTGATTTGCGGCCCTATGCTTTGTGCGGACCCGATGGTGTGCAAATTGTGCCTGGTGGTTTAACACGTGTTGCGTTGCGTGAAGGTTCGTTGGTGGTCAACTCATCGCAGGGTGGGGGAAGTAAAGATACATGGGTGGTTGACTAAGAGAT
>JAIEQM010000101.1 GCA_019747705.1 Chitinophagaceae bacterium
TGCCTTTTATTTTAAAACACCAACTTTATTAACATTTGGGGATATCATATGTTTAATTTAGATGCGTTTGCCCTGTTTTTCCCCGGCCAATGCACATTTTTAAGCTTACAATGCCTACATTTGCACCCCCAATGCGGGGTCGCCTCAGGGCGAAACTATTGCCCAACCGGCTCCATAAGTGTACCGCCCGTGCGGTGCCGCCATCAGGGTGTCATTTTAAAGAGCATTACAATGCCAAAGGTAAAAACGAACTCCAGTGCCAAAAAAAGGTTCAAAGTAACAGGCACCGGTAAAATCACTCACCAAAAGAGTTTCAAACGTCACATCCTCACCAAGAAGTCAAAAAAACGCAAGCGTAATATGCGTATTGACGGCGAAGTGGCAAAATCTCATGTTGATTTTGTAAAACGTTTATTGCGTCTTAAATAAGCCGCACACTAAGTAAACCAATTTCAAAAATTTAAAAACATTCAGATATGCCACGTTCAGTAAATGCAGTTGCTTCAAGGGCACGCCGCAAAAGAATTTTAAAAGCCGCCAAAGGTTTCTACGGCAAACGTAAAAACGTATATACCGTTGCCAAAAACGTAGTGGAAAAAGGCCAAACCTACAGCTATGTGGGCCGCAAACTTAAAAAGAGAGAATACCGTCAGCTCTGGATTGCACGTATTAACGCTGCAGTAAGAGAAGAAGGAATGACGTATTCCCAGTTCATCAACCAACTCAAAGTAAAAAACATTGAGTTGGATCGTAAAGTACTTGCTGATTTAGCAATGAACGAACCGGAAAGTTTTAAAAAGCTGATTGCCTCAGTAAAATAATACGTGCGTACGCATTATAAAAAAATCCTGCCCTTTGCGGCGGGATTTTTTTTGTTACCGGCTCCCGTGTCAATAGCATTCATTTTACCACACCTGTTCAAACAGGCTTCCTTGTTCCGTATCATCATCAACCATAAAAGCAGCAAACAGCAACCAACTACTTTTCAACAGTTTCTTGCTGTCCAAAAACTTCATCCCCTTTTTTGTTTTTTTCCGATAAGTTTGCACACTAAATATTTTTACTTTGGCAAGACAAGAGGCTCCCTATCAGATGAGCAACAACACGTACACTGACCTTGTGCAGCAAACTTTCAATTTTCCACAGGAAGGCTTTGAAACAAGAGACGGTTACCTGCAATTTAATGGTGTGGATATAAAAGCGCTCATTGATAAGTATGGCACACCCATGAAGCTCACCTATCTTCCCAAAATAGGGATGCAGATAAAGAAAGCCAGGAAGATGTTTGATGTGGCCATGAAAAAACATAAGTACGAAGGGAAATATTTTTATTGTTACTGTACCAAGAGCAGTCACTTCTCCTTTGTAATTGAAGAGGCATTAAAAAACGATATTCATCTTGAAACATCTTTTGCCTATGATATTGAAATTATCAACAAACTCTATCAAAAGAAAAAAATAACAAAAGATATCCAGATCATTTGTAACGGGTATAAACAGAAAGGATACATTCAGCGCATTGCCAAATTGCTTAACACAGGTTTTAAAAATGTAACTCCTGTGCTTGATAATAAAGAAGAGCTTCAGCAATTAAAGAAAACCGTGAAAGTGCCTTTTAAAGTGGGTATCCGTGTGGCAGCGGAAGAAGAACCTACATTCCCTTTTTATACTTCCAGGCTGGGTATAAGAGCCCGGGATATTCTTGAATTTTATGTTGATAAAATTGAAGGCAATGAAGACCGTTTCCAATTAAAGATGCTGCATATCTTTCTCAACAAGGGAATTAAAGATGATATTTATTACTGGAGTGAGTTGAATAAGATTGTAAACCTTTATTGCCAGCTCCGTAAAATTTGCCCTGAACTGGATTCTATCAATATCGGCGGTGGTTTTCCCATCAAACATTCACTTGGTTTTGAATATGATTACCAGTTCATGATTAACGAAATTGTGGGCACTATTAAAAAGCAATGTAAAAAGGCAGGAGTGCCCATGCCCAATATCTATACAGAATTCGGCAGTTATACAGTGGGGGAGAGCATGGCTCATATTTACAGTGTGCTGGGGCAAAAAGAACAGAACGACCGTGAAAACTGGTATATGATAGATTCATCATTCATCACCACTTTGCCGGATACATGGGGTATTGGAGAAAAATTTCTGATGCTGCCCATTAATAAATGGGAGAATGAATACCAGCGTGTTGTTCTTGGCGGTATTACCTGCGACAGCCATGATTACTATGATTCAGAAGAGCATATTAATGAAGTGTTTCTTCCCAAACTTAATGGAAGCAATGAACCTTTGTATGTTGGATTCTTTCACACCGGCGCTTACCAGGATCAGATAAGTGGATACGGCGGTATTAAACATTGTATGATTCCATCACCCAAACATATTATTGTGGGTTATGATAAAAACGGAAAGCTTACAGATTGGGTTTATGCAAAGGAACAAACTGCACAAAGTATGTTGAAAATTTTAGGATACTGATTTCATCCCGCCGAACGGCGGGATTTTTTTTACCATTCATAATTTTTTCAATGCCACTCCATTTTAATCTTCTACTTTTAGCCGCATTAAAACACGTAATATGAAATGCATACTTTCACTTGTCTTCTTATGTTCAGTTGTAAATTTTTCACAGGCTCAGTCCACTGAAGATTCAGTAAAAACAGCAGTAAATGAAATGTTTACTGCTATGAAGAATGCTGATACAGTTGCTTTGAAAAATTGTTTTTCGGAATCAGCGGTGTTACAAACAATCGGCAGAACTAAAGAAGGCCAAACCATTGTGCGTACAGAACCTCTCAGTGGTTTTGCAAGTTCTGTTGGCAAATTAGGAAAAGGTGATGCTGATGAACGTATTGTATTCGGCGCTGTGCATATTGATGGCCCAATGGCCAGCGTATGGACGCCTTATGAATTTTATTTCAAAGGCAATTTCAGCCATTGCGGTGTTAACTCATTTCCATTAGTACGCCTCAATGGTGTTTGGAAAGTGCAGTATATTATTGATACGAGAAGAAAAGAAGGTTGTAAATAAACAACTATTTTTTTCGCACCCTGTATTTTTTGTTTACTTTAGGGTCTTCAAAATATTTACTGGCTTCTTCATTACTTATAACATCCAACTCTTCCATTGGTACATCAATAAGTTGTATCTGAATTTGTTTCAATTCATTTCTGAGTCGTGTGGTTTTTGAAACAATATCAGGGTCCTTTTCACCAATTAAAATGTTATCAGAAAGTAAGTATTCCAGTCTTCTGATGCTGCTGCGTACCAGTGAAGCAGAATTCTGGTCGTATATTTTATTGGAGGTAATGGCTTCTTTTACCGGTACCAGTGTTACACCAATGCCGGGCAGGATTCTTCCTGCATTTTTTTGATTTTCATTGGATGATGTGCTTAAAACTGTTCCCACCATGGCTGTACTTGCTGAAGTCATATCAAAAGCCAGTCTTGAGTTACGGGTGCGTTTTACTTTTTTATCAATACTGCGGAATGTGAGTTTGAGTTGCTGAATGTATTTGTTATAATCAGCAATTACTTTTTCATATTCCTGTTTTTTGAGCGGATAGTTCAGCGCATCACGAACAATTACACGGATTACTGATGTATCTTTATTGCGGAATTTATCAGCGCCTGTAAAACGGAGTAATACAATTTTTACTTTGCCGCTGTCATTATCTTTTACAAAATCAAAAGGAACAGCCCAGTTAAATACATCGCCGCATTGATGAACACCTGATGTGATTTTTACCGGCACATTGCTTTCAAAGTTTACAAACTCCAGTGGAAAACTGGCGTTTTCACAGTTAATTTCAAAACGTAAGGTATCGCCTTCATCAATCTGCAATTGGTTGGAGACTGAAGGACGGATTTTTGAAGTAACTACTTCTGTATTAAAAAATACAATGGTAAAAGAGGTATCCGTTCGTTCCTGCGGATTGTAAAGATTTTGCACACCAATCAGTACCTTATACTCCTGGTCGTATTTTAATTTGCCGCTTTGAAAAAATGCTTTATCAGCTTTAAAGGTGAGCAGTCCATTGTCTTTGTTGATGCGCAAACCCAAAGGTGAATTTTTCAGAAACCAGTAATAGCGGTTTGCATCTTTATTGATTTCAAGTTTGTAGCTTAACGAACTGTCAACATGCAGGGTGAAGTAGGGATTGAGATTGCGGATGCGTAAAGCCGTATCAGTTTCAGAAACAATAAGGGTATCTTTTGTTTCCTGTGCTGCACCGGTTAATGTTATCAGCATTGCAATAAGAAAAACTGCTGTCTGTTTCATGGATGCGGCAAATGTACTTTAATTGAATAAAACGGTTATTAGTAAAGTGTACTGAGTTGATAAGTGATTTCATTTCTGTTAATTCTCAGTGGAACTTTTCAGCAATAAAAAACCCCATTGTAAAAACAACGGGGGTTAAACCAAAACCAACTGCTATAAACAAGCGAGTTTTAAAACTTTACTGGATAGCGATGCTTTTTACAGGCTGTGTAACTTCTGCTTTTTTGGGAAGAAACACTTTTAGTATTCCATTTTCATATTTTGCCTGGATGGCGTCTGCATTTACTTTTTCATCTAATGAAAAACTGCGTTTGAAGCTTTGCAGACTGAATTCTTTGCGAAGGTTTTTTACTCCTTCTGCTTTTACATCTTCTTTCTTTTCGTAGCTGATGGTGAGCAAGTCTTTATCAACCGCAATACTGAAATCTTCCTTAGTGCGGCCGGGTGCAATCACTTCCATGTGATAAGCTTCGGCATTTTCTGAAATGTTTACGGCAGGAGCAAAATAATTACTGATGTTTCTGCCAAAGGCGGGCAACTCATTAAACAATTCATCAAAAATGGAATTGATGTTGCGCTGAACGGGGTTGTTTACTTTTATCATTGTCATAGTTTTTTGTTTTAATGATTTTGGTATGCATTCATCAAAGCACATTCCATCACCCGATTTCAGGACAAGAGTTCTGAAATTGGTGTTCTGCTGTGAAAGAAAGTCAGTTTTCAGTTTGATAGCCTGACAGAATTTCTGAATTCCCAAGTGTAATCTGGTTTATCCACCTGTGTAATTTTTGTACAAGAATGCGTTGATGGTTCCAATCTCATTTAAACTACCTTTACATTTGATTGTAATTACTAATAAAACAAATAAACTATGTATCCAGCAGAAATAGTACTGCCCATGAAGGCAGAAATGACGGAAGGCGGTTTCGAAGAATTATTGAATTCAGATGCAGTTGATACTGCTTTAACACAAAAAGGAACCAGCCTGGTATTTATCAACTCTGTATGCGGTTGCGCTGCAGGGAGCGCTAGACCCGGCGTTTTAATGGCGGTGAACAACAGTACCAAGCGCCCTGACCATTTGCTCACCAGCTTTGCAGGTTTTGATACGGACGCCATCAAAAAAATACGTGAGCATTTAATGCCCTACCCGCCAAGCTCACCGGCCATTGCCCTTTTCAAAGATGGTGAACTGGTTCATTTCATAGAGCGTCATAATATTGAAGGCCGCCCTGCACAAATGATTGCACAGAATTTAATTGGCGCATTTGAAGAGTATTGCAATTAAATGAAGCATTTAAAATTCAATCCCTCTGCAAACAGAGGGATTTTTTTATTACCACAACTTCAAGCGGGGAACTGTTTTTTAAACTATCATTGCATCTCAAATAACTTGCATGTATCCCAACCTGTATTCCTTTTTTAAAGATGTATTTGGGGGCGCCCCGGCATTTACAAAGTATCTCAACTCATTTGGTTTTTTTGTAGCCATTGCATTTATCCTGGCGGCTGTAGTACTCACAAAAGGATTGCAGCTAAAAGAAAAAAAAGGATTGTTATTTCCTGTTGAAGAGAAACGGGTGTTTGGCAAACCTGCCAGCTTTTGGGATTTATTGTTAAATGGGTTTCTTGGATTTATAATGGGATATAAAATTATTGGTGCATTTCTTTCAGCCGGTGATGAAAATGTAAATCCCCGGGAGTTTATATTCTCAGCACAGGGAAACTGGGCAGCAGGTATTTTGCTGGCCCTGCTGCTGGCAGGAGTTAAATGGTACGAAAAAAATAAAGACAAAGCAGCCAAACCTGAAGAACGGATGGTTCGTGTGTGGCCGCATGAAAGGGTGGGAGATATGACCATCCTTGCAGCTTTGTTTGGATTTGGTGGCGCCAAGCTGTTTCATAACCTTGAAAATTGGGATGAGTTTGCAAAAGACCCTATTGGCGCCCTGCTTTCTTTTAGCGGATTAACTTTTTATGGAGGGCTGATTTGTGCGGCAGCAGCTATTATCTGGTTTGCCAAACGAAAACAAATTTCTCTCCGTCATTTAGCAGATGCAATGGGGCCTGCATTGATGATTGCTTACGCCGTTGGGCGCATTGGTTGCCAAGTGGCCGGTGATGGCGATTGGGGAATTCCCAATAGTGCCTATGTTGCAGATTCAACAGGTGCTGTGCAATTAGCTGAACCCGGACAGTTTGAACTGACATTAAAAAATAATACTGCTTATTTACAAAGCCAGTCAGAGTTCCGGGGTCAAAAGCCGGAACATATTCCGCATACGGCATTCAAAGCTCCTTCTTTTTTACCCGATTGGATGGTGGCCTATACCTATCCGCATAATGTTAACAGTGTTGGCGTAAAACTGGCGGGGTGCGATGATAATGAGCATTGCAATTACCTTCCCCTTCCTGTATTCCCAACTCCGTTTTACGAAACCATTATCTGTTCTGTTTTTTTTGGGATACTTATCTTTTTCAGAAAGAATATCAGGATCCCCGGTGCACTCTGTTCATTATACTTACTTTTAAATGGAGTGGAACGTTTCTTTGTTGAAAAGATACGGGTGAATACCAAGTATCATGACCTCCCTTTTCAACCCACTCAGGCTGAACTGATATCTCTTGGCCTTGTAGTTTTGGGTGTGGCGCTCTATTTTATTTGTAAGAAAATGCACCAAAGCAGTAAAAAAGACTCTTAAGCCCTTCTTTCCTTTATTTTTCCATTCAACTGCAAATTGCAGCCATTTATCCATAAGCCGGGGTAATACTGTAACCTAATTTTTCAGCCTTCGTCTCATTTACCCTGTTCAGCGGCCAGAAATCAATAAAACAAACCGTTCAGCACAAAACAATGTACTATGCAAAGCATAGAACCTACTTTTGACAAGTAATTTTAAAACAGAAAATGTAATCATTAATCGTTAAACCTTAACATCAAACCTTATCATCATGAAAAAGTTAGCAACCATGCTATCTGCGGTATTCCTATTGCTCAGTCTGAGTGGTTTTGCAGGCAAATCTTTCACCATTAGCGGAACGGTTAAAGACGAAAATCAACAGCCCATTTCAGGTGCTACCGTTTCGCTTTACAGGGCAAAAGACACAGTTTTAGTAAAAGCTGCCTTTGCCAACAGCAATGGTGAATACAGCTTTGAATCAGTAAAAAACGGCAGTTATATTATTGCTGTTACTTCAAGCGGCCGCAAGAAAGCTTTCAGCCAAAAATTTGAATTTAATGGAAGTGATGTAGTACTTCCGTCACTTGTACTTAATCCTGAAGTGAAGGGATTAAAAGAAGTAACAGTACAGGCAAAGAAACCTTTGTTTGAGCAGAAGGCTGACCGAATGGTGGTGAATGTAGATGCATCACCTGCAAATGCAGGTGCCAATGCATTAGAAGTGCTGGAAAAATCACCAGGCATTACCGTTGATAAAGATGGCAACATCAGTTTAAAAGGAAAAGCCGGTGTACAGGTGTTTATGGATGGCAAACCCGCTTATTTATCAGGCCAGGATTTAGTAAACTATCTCCGCAATTTAAGTGGCGCTCAACTGGAGCAAATTGAAATTATGACCAACCCTCCTGCAAAATATGATGCAGCGGGCAACAGCGGTATCATCAACATCAAAACAAAAAAGAATAAGCAGCTTGGATATAATGTAACATTCACTGCCGGTTATACACAGGGCATTTATGCACGAAATAATCAGAATATCAATTTTAACTACCGCAAAAACAAAGTGAATTTGTTTGGTACGGTAAGCCGCAATGAACGCAATACATTGCAAACGCTGGATATTCAACGCAAATTTTTGGAACAAAACACCAAAGAAATAAAATCATTATTTGAGCAAACAGGCAGAATGAACAACTGGAATGCTTCCAATAATTTAAAACTGGGTGCAGATTACAGTGTTTCAAAGAAAACAACAATTGGAGCAGTAGTGAACGGATTTTATAACCCCGGTATTTTTAGAAATACGAGTGATATTTCCATCTTTACACCTTCAAAGGATTTAACAGGAAAAACATTTTCCAACTCAAGAGCAACGAACCTTTTCCAGAGCTACAGTTCCAATGTAAACTTCCGTCATGTAATTGATACAACAGGAAAAGAAATTACTGCTGATTTGGATTATGTACATTATGATATTGGCAATACACAAAACCTCAGCAACTATTATTACAATGCTGTTGGTGCAGCCAACCGTAAAGCTGATACTATACTTGGCAATCTTCCGCAGTTGATTAATATTTACTCAGCTAAAGTGGATTATCTGCATCCTTTAAAGAAAGGTGCAAAGTTTGAAGCAGGTGCAAAAGCATCGTATGTGCAAACAGATGCCAATGCCGTATATGATACGGTAAATAACAACACCCGTTTCCGTGATTTTGGAAGAAGCAATCATTTTATTTATGAAGAACGCATCAGTGCAGCTTATGTAAACTATAGTAAACCCTTTTCAAAAAAGTTGAGTGCACAAGTTGGTTTGCGTTTGGAGAATACAGATGCAAAAGGAAATTCAAAGGGTAAAGAATTCAGAAGCGGACAGTGGGTGCCATTTGATACAACTTTTAAATTCAGCTACACACAATTATTCCCAACTGTTTATGTGAGTTACAATGTAAGTGAGAAAAACAGCTGGAGTATTAACTACGGTCGCCGCATTCGCCGTCCTGATTATGAAAGTTTGAATCCGTTTGTTGAGTTCTTAGACATCTATACGTTTGAGCAGGGCAATCCCAATTTGCGCCCGCAGTTTAGTCATAATGTAGAACTGAGCCATACGTTCAAAGGTTTTATTACCACCACGTTAAACTATACAAAAACAACAAATATTATTCAGCAGGTATTGGAGCAAAATGAATTAACCAATCAAACTTTTGTAAAGCAGGCCAACATTGCAAGCCAGCGTCAATACGGTGCATCTGTTAGCGCATTCGCACAGGTGAAAAATTTCAGTGGTAATATTTATGCTAATGTTTATAACAACCAGTTTAAAGGTTTGGTAAACAATACGTTTATAAAACTGGATGCTACTACACTTGTATTGAATGCCTCTGCTTCTTATAAATTCAAAAAGGGATTATCACTTGAAGTAAATGGTTTTATGCGCACACGTGGTTTGGAAGGTGTGTTTAATATTGGACAGTTAGGTGCCTTAAATTTTGGAGCCAGCATGCCGGTGTTGAAAAACAAAGGAACTGTTCGTTTAAATGTTAGAGATATCTTATGGACACAGAAGGTAGGCGGTTTCAGCAGGTTTGGTGCTATTGATGCGGCGTTTCAGCAAGCGCCTGATTCAAGAGTGGTGGGCCTCAGCTTCAGCTACCGTTTGAGCAAAGGAAAAGTAAATGGCAGCAAACGCAGAACAGGTGGTGCAGGTGAAGAAACAGAAAGGGTAAAGAGTGGTAACTAAAATAAATTTTCTCTCTATAATTTCTCATGTTGATAGACCGACCCCCGTTTTTACGGGGGTTTATTTTACCCCTCCGCCCCTAAAGGGGGACTTTTGTACACGCTGATTTTTTATAATTTTCTTTTAATGATAAAGTGCAGGTGTTGAAACTACTGCTGCCATAGAAACGGAACCATGAAACGAGCGTGGCAAAAACGCCGCCATAGAAAACAACTGCCGGTAACATCATCTGCATTTTTATTTCTTCAATCAACTACATTTGTACTGTTCTTGTTTTTTAATTTTTACTTTAAACTTTTGTTATGCCTTCATTTGATATTGTAAGCAAAGTGGATGCGCAGGCGCTGGATAATGCCGTGAATGTTACCACCAAAGAAATTACCAACCGTTTTGATTTTAAAGGAAGCCATGTGGAAATTAAGCTGGACAAAAAAGAGTTTAAGATAAACATTGAGGTGGAAGATGAAATGAAGATGCGCCAGTTAATTGATGTGCTCATTAACCGTGCCCACAAACAGGGAATTGCTCCGGAGGCATTTGATTTGAGTAAAGAACCTTACCAGAGCGGCAAACTGGTAAAGCAGGAAGTGCAGGTGCGTAATGGTTTGAAACAGGAAGATGCCAGGAAGATTGTAAAGCATATTAAAGAAAGCGGCATGAAAGTGCAGGCCTCTATTAATGATGATATTGTGCGGGTAACCGGCAAAAAAATTAATGACTATCCGCTATTTGGAATTGAGCAATACCAAGGGTTCGATAATGTGGCGACCAATAGTCTATCAAATAAA
>JAIEQM010000041.1 GCA_019747705.1 Chitinophagaceae bacterium
TCATAAAATTCGGTCAGTAAGAAATTTATGAGACCTCTCCCTGCGGTCGAGGTGACGCTTAACTTAATGACATTGCCTTGCGGGATTTGCTCCCTGGCAAATAAATTTATGATTTGGATAAAAAATTAAATTGGTACAGGAGAAAGCGTGGGATGTTATGAAGATGGGTTCAACTCAAACTTATAGCCAACACCTTTTACAGTAGTAATGCAATCAACATTGAGCTTTTGGCGGATTTTACGGATATGCACATCAATGGTTCTGTCGCCCACAATTACATTGTTACCCCAAACCTGGCTTAAAATTTCATTCCGTAAAAAAACACGCCCGGGTTTGGAACCCAGCAATGCCAGCAATTCAAATTCTTTTTTGGCAAGAATAATATCTGAGCCTTTGTAACGAACAACATACTGTTCTTTATCAATCATCAGGTCGCCAATCTTTATTACAGACTCATCTGATTTGAATGTGCGGCGCATCAGCGCATTTACCCGGCTGATTAAAACTTTGGGACTGATGGGCTTGCTGATATAATCATCGGCACCCATTTCCAAACCTTTAATATGATTGCTTTCATCACTCAGGGCAGTGAGCATAATAATAAGTGTGCCGGAAAACTCTGGCTGAAACCTGAGTATCTGGCAAACCTCCATGCCTGTTTTTCCCGGCATCATTACATCCAGTATCAGCAAATCCGGATGGTGAAGCCGGGTCATATCAAGCGCTTCATTTCCGTTTTTTGCTTTGATTACTGAAAAACCTTCGGCTGTGAGATTATATTCCAGGATTTCCAGTATATCCTGTTCGTCGTCGGCTATTAAGATGGACTTTCCTTTCGATTCCATTGTTGGTGGCAAATATAGAAGTGTATCAAGTAAGGTTAACGCATTACAATATTATTATATTGTTAACGCAAATTTACCCCCAGGTTCAGGGCAAAACAAGTCTTGTTTAGCACAAACCGATGCTTTAAAGCAATTTGAGGTTAAATTTGCCCCATAATGCGAATTAGTTTTTATTTCTTAATCAGCCTTTTAAGTATATCCGCTGCCGGTCAGTCCTATGTTTCTTCCGATACGGATAAGATTGAAATTCCCATGAGCCGCCAGCTCCGCCATGAAAACATTATCAAGGAGCAAAAAAGGGTGGATAAGCTGGATGGTAAAGTGGACCAGTTTGTAAAACTCAGCAGTAATGATGACGTTAATGTGCAGGTAACTGATGTGATTTACAGGAAAACCGATGCCATGCGTTACGAAATTGAGCGGATGCAGGCTGATAACAATACCAAGATTGGTTACCTCAGGTCTTTGCAGGAATTACTCCAGGCCATCGGGATAAATGCAAAAACCAACAAAGAAATACTCCCGCTTATACCGCAGATGTTTGAAAGTTATAAGGAAGGCATGCGTTTGATGAACGAGGGCAAAAGCCTTGTACCGCTATTTGACCGACTGCCTTACCAGGCCGGTGAGCTGCTCACGGGTTTGTTTACAAAGAGCAAGGAGCCGGGCGATATTAAAAAAATCATCTACTTAAAAAAAGTAAGAAACAACCCTTCACAAATCATCCAGGGTATTGAGATGTTTATGAATGAACCCTTTGCTGACAGTTTGGTTTCAGTGGCTGCAACAAAAATTCCGCTGGAAGTTTATACCTATGCGCAGGCTACCCGTACCAATGCCGCACAGGTAATACGCCGCAGCAAAGACCCCAAAGTACAAACCATAGTACAACTCAGTGATATATTAAATGGTACCCTTTATCTCCCTTTTATTGATGAATTGCTCAGCAAAAATTTAACTATTGAAGATATACGGGCCGTATCAGAAAACGAATTGTTGTATTACCGCCTGCTGGTAAAAACACAAACAAAGTATTACAAGCGCATGATACAGGGCGATACCCCCATGCTGGCCAAAGAGCTTACGGCCATGCTGGAGCGTAAAGCAGTAGATGCCTTTGTAAATAAGATGAATGAACTTCATGATTCGCCCGATCCAGTGCGTATGCGTGTGAGTGACCCGCTGACTTCTGAGGAAATTTATTATTTGATGGTAACTTCAGAAGAAGAAATTTACACCAGCACTTACACCAAACTTTACGACCGTATGATGAGCCGCTTTTCCAACAGGCGTGGCGATTCATTACTCATGAGTGTGCATTTTGATAAGTTTAAAAAGTTTATCAAAATGGCAGCAAATTATAACCGGCTGGATGATTTTTTAAAATCCATGCCGGAAGTAAGAAGCAACCAGTTGATGTATGCGTTTGTAAACGGGCTTCAGAAAACAACAACGCTTGAAGATGCCGTGGATGTGGCCGACAGTTATGGAAGTATTACGGATGTAAAACTGCAAAACTTCCTGATGGACCAGGTGAAGATGAATTATGAAAACAGTTTAAAAATACAGGACAGAAGGGGAACAGTAATTTATAATATTCTTCAAACACTCTTCCGCTCTGCATTGGATACTACACTCAATCTTTCAACAGCATTGGGCATACCTCCTGTGTATAAAGTAGATTTTAATTCTATTGCTGATGATAGTGGCAAAGTGGTGCAGCAGGTGTTTTTTTATGGTGATGAAGATGGCGTAAAATCTTATAACAGTTTTATGGGGTTGTTTAACAATAAAACAGACTGGAAAGTAACAACAGGTGCTGAATGGGTTACCGTTTCTTCCGCCAAAGGAAAACCTTATACTATTTATGCGAATCGCCCATTGGATTATAAACAGGACCTGGATCAGCAGGCGCAGGAACATTTAATTCAGTATCTCACCAAAAATAATATCAACCCCACTTTTGTAGTGCATCGTGGCCACAGTTATCATTTAAAATACACCATTCAGCAAATGATGCCTTCCTCACGCATTGTAATGCTGGGTAGTTGCGGCGGTTATCAAAACCTGGCAAAAATTTTAAATGTAAACGAAGATGCCCATATCATTTCCACAAAGCAAGTAGGAAGTTTTAGTGTAAATGAACCTATACTTCGTGCCATCAATGATAAAATCCGCAATGGAAATAATATTGAATGGATTCCATTGTGGCAGCAAATTACAACTTCAGTTAAAGGTGATGCACGTGCATCAGAACTTTTAAAAGATTATGTACCTCCGCATAAAAACCTCGGCGCTATTTTTATTAAAGCTTACAGAAAAGCAACCGGCGCTATGTAATTTTACGGTTGTACCCTAATATGAACAGCGTCTTATGGAATTGTTATCTCTGTTTCATCCTGTGCATCTTTTTCAAACACTTTGTTACACAGTAACATTACAGTAACAGCATTGTAACCTTTTGCTAATGCTCACATCATAATGCGGTAAGATTGCAGAAATAGTTTTGTGTCTCTCTTCTATAACTAAAACAATCATTATGAGATCAAAACATTTCAAACACAAGTTGCTGTTGTGTTGTACACTCATGCTGCTGTTGCTTCCAGGGTTTATACTGGCACAGCAAATTTCCGGTAAAATTATTTCTGCAACAGATCAATCAGCCATTCCTGCTGCCTCTGTTGAGGTAAAAGGTTCCAACAAAGGAACTTCAGCAGATGGCTCCGGTGCATTTTTCATTAATGCCAAAATTGGGGATGTGGTTATTGTTTCTGCACTTGGTTTTAAACAGGCTCAATATACTGTTGATAAATTAAACGGTATCATCATCACACTGGAAACAGATTCCAGATCGTTGAACGAAGTGGTGGTAACAGCTTTGGGTATTAAAAAAGAAACCAAAAAACTGGCGTATGCTATACAGGAAGTAAAAGGTGCTGATCTTGTTAAAGCAAGAGAGCCCAATCCTGTAAACAGTTTGAAAGGAAAAGTTGCAGGGTTGGTAGTAAACATCAACAGTGAGTTGCTTCGTCAGCCATCTATCAATTTTCGTGGGCAGGGAAATATTTTGTTTGTGGTGGATGGTGTGCCTATTAAAACAGATACCTGGAACATCAGCCCTGATGATATTGAAAGCTACAGTTTCTTAAAAGGACAAACTGCCGCAGCATTATATGGAAGCAATGCAGTAGACGGCGCTATTATTATCAACACTAAAAAAGGAACCAAAGACAAACGTGGCTTCTCGATTGAATTTAACTCCAGCACCATGTTTGAAAGTGGTTTTCTGGCTTTTCCAAAAGTGCAGGATCAATATGGCCCCGGCTCTACCGGCAAGTATGCATTTAAAGATGGTGTGGGCGGCGGTGTAAATGATAACGACTATGATATTTGGGGGCCACGTTTTGACGGACAGTTATTACCGCAGTATGACGGACAGTTTACACCCAATCAAACTTATACAACTACCTATGCTGATGGTTCTACCTTCACCGGTAATATTAAACCTACACCATGGCTGGCAAGAGGTGTAAATAATCTCGGGCGTTTTTTACAAACAGGTATATTAAGTACCAATCATCTTTCCATTGCTTCACAAACTGATAAGTATGATATCCGTTTTGGTATTGGTCATACCTATCAAAAAGCAATTGTACCCAACATGGGTTTGAACATTACCAATTTCAACATGTCGAGTGGTTACAACTTTTCCAGAAGAGTAAGATTAAGCGCCAACATCAACTACAGCCGTCAATATTCACCCAATTTTCCTGATGTGAATTATGGCCCCAACAGTTTAATCTATAACATGTCCATTTGGGCAGGCAGCGACTGGAATGTGGATGATATGCGTAATTACTGGCAGGATGGTAAAGTAGGTATTCAGCAAAAGTATGCAGAGTACCAGCGTTATAACAATCCATGGTTTATGGTAAAAGAATGGACACGTGGCCATTACAAAAATGATTTATACGGATACATTACACTTGATTGGAAGTTTGCACCTGGTTTCAATTTCATATTCCGCCCCGGTATCAGTACCTATAATTTATCACGCACAGAAAAAATGCCTTACTCTGCAGGTTCTTATGGCCGTGACGACCGCCGTGGTGATTACCGTGAAGACAACCGCAACCTTTTTGAATCAAACAACGAAGTACAGGTTCGTTACAACAAAAAACATTTCAAATTTTTACAGGTGGATGGTATGATTGGCGGCAATGTGCAGAACGTTCGTTATAACAGTGTGTATGCCACTACCAATTACCTGAATGTGCCCGGTGTTTACAATTTAAACAACTCCTTGCTGCCATTGCGTTCCTTTAACTGGCAGGCGGAGCAAACAGTATTAAGCGGTTATTATTCTTTTGATTTTGGAATTGATAAATACTTAACCATTTCCACAACAGGCCGTTTGGATAAACACAGCAATTTGCCCGACAACAAATACAAACAGCAATACTTTTATTTTTCAGCAGGAGGTGCATCTGTTGTTTCAGATTATGTAAAGCTCCCGGATGTGATTTCGTTTTTAAAACTGAAAGGTTCATATGCAACAGGACGGCGACCAGGTACGAATCCAACTATTGGTCCTCTAGGGTTTTTAGGCGGTAATCCACTTGATTATGGTGATACTTATCAATCGCCTTACGGGCTCGGTCAATATGCTTTTGCAAAATATACGTACAGCCTTGGCTTTGGTTATAACAATGCGGTGGGTGCGGCATTCACCAACCGTTTGAACGATCCTGATATACGTTCAGACAACCGTAAAACAACCGAAATTGGTATTGATATCCGTTTTTTGAAAAACCGTTTGGCGCTGGATGTTACTTACTTCAATAATTTGTATGAAATTTTGGGCAACAGAAATATTTCTTCAGCTACAGGATACGATGCCATTACTGTGAACAAAGGTAAAATACGTACCCGTGGTGTTGAAGTTGTTTTGAATGGTACGGTCATACAGAAAAAAGATTTTACATGGAATGTATTAGCAAACTGGAGTACGTTTAAAAGAGTTTGGGTTGATAATCCCAACCCAAGTAACTGGGTTAAAAATGGCGACCGTGTTGATTTAGTAGTATCACAGGGTTTTGTAAAGTTGCCTGATGGTCGTTACCTGCACAATACAGATGGATTGCTGATGCGTATGCGTGATGCAGTAAATGGTGGAAGTGCACAAAGAATATTTGGTCATGGTGATCCGGATTGGATGTGGGGTCTTACCAATACATTTAAATATAAAAACTTTTCACTTGGTTTTCAGTTTGATGGTGTAGTGGGTGGATTGCTCTGGAACCAGATCAGAAGAAGAACCATTTCAGGTGGTCGTCATCTAGAAACCATACAGGGCGATTGGGGTGCTAACAGAAATAATGATGTAACTGGTGGTTCTTATGTTGCCAGCGGTGTTACATGGACGGGTGTAAAACCAATTGTAGATCCCATTACAGGTGAAATTACAAACATGAAAGATCTTACCATTGTACCCAATACAAAAGCAGTAACTGTACAGAACTATGCCAGCCGTTATGCCAGCAGCAGCGAACGTGAGTTTATGTACCAGGATAAAACGTTTGCCAAGCTGCGTGAAATCACACTTACCTATACTATACCACAAAGTGTGCTCAGGCATGTAAAGGCAATCAACTCGGCCAATATTTCATTTGTAGGACGTAACCTTTTCCTCTTCTACAACCAGAGTAAAGATGTGGATCCGGATCAGTTTACACAGCAAATCAATTCTGATATTCAAACACCATCCACCCGCAGGTTTGGTTTTAACATCAACATCATCTTCTAAAAAAATAAAAACTCTTAAGATGAAAAAAATAATTTCAGTTGGTTTGATGGCGTTGCTCATCATTACCACACAATCATGTAAAAAGCGTTTTGAAGATTTGCAGATTAATCCCAATCAGCCGGTAACTGTTCCGCCTTATCTTGTTCTTGGCAAAGAACTTAATGATCTTTCAAATAACATTGGCGGCAATGCTCCCTGGGATAATGTAATGCGTTACAATCAATACTACTGCCGCAACTACCAGTATTATGGTGATAATGCTTACAACTTTGCAGGTACATTTGGTAATTATTCCAATGATCTTAAGAATATTCTTCAAATGGAGCTGGAAGCTGCCAATGCAGGTTCTGCGGCACGTAACCCATATGCAGCAACTGCCAAATTTTTAAAAGCATACTATTTCTATAACCTCAGTTCATTAATGGGTGATGTGCCTTTGAGTGATGCGCTGAAAGGGCTCACCAATATTGCAGGACCTAAATACGATACACAAAAAGATGTGTTCCTGCAAATACTGAAATGGCTGGATGAAGCTAATGATGATTTTGCAGCTTTGAGAAATGATGCTGCTGACAAAAACTTTGTTGCTTATGATTTGTTTTATAAGGGTGATTTCACCAAATGGCAAAAAAATGTAAATGCGTTTAAACTGCGGGTGCTCATTGCTTTAAGTAAAAAATCTGCAGATACAGATTTAAAAATTGGGCAGCGCTTTACAGAGGTAATCACCAACAGTGCCAAGTTTCCTTTATTCAGTGGCATAGGTGATAACTTCAGCTATAAATACAATGCTGACTTTAACCGTTACCCCACCAATCCTTCCAACTTTGGTTTTGATGCACTTCGTCTTAACATGGCGGGTACATGGGTAAGTAATTTAACCACACTCCAGGATCCACGTGTGTTTGCTACTTGTGAACCGGCCTATAAACTCATTGATCAGAACAGTTGGGGCCTTACTGATTTCCGTGCATTTGTTGGAAGCCCCACTGCAGAAAATCAAACCGATATGGAAACAAAAGCACAGGGTGGGTTTTACAGTTTAATTGGTCGCTACCGTTATTACAGAACCTTTACTGCAGAAGAGGGAATCATTGTGGGTTATCCTGAAATGTGTTTCAATATTGCAGAAGCCATTAACCGTGGATGGGTAACCGGTGATGCTGAGCAATGGTACCGCAATGGTGTTGATGCCATGATTAAATTCTATGGCATTGTAAATGGTAACAATACATTTTATTTTTTAAGAAGCGGCAACCCTACCAACCTTGCTGATTACAGAACAGCAACTTACAGTTTTGATTTTAATACTTACTATAATCAAACAACCGTTAAATATGAAACAGGTGCTGCAGGGTTGAATAAAATTTTACTGCAAAAATATCTTGCGTTCTTTATGAATTCAGGATGGGAAGCATTTTTTAATCAACGCAGAACGGGCATTCCCACTTTTTCTACAGGTGCAGGTATTGGAAATGGAGGCGTATTGCCTAAGAGATGGACCTATCCCGTATCAGAACAAAATGTCAATAATGCCAACTGGAAAACAGCAGTTGACAGGCAGTTCTCGGGGCAAGATGTAGTGGGTGGTGATTTGTGGATCAATAAATAACACGTCAGTAGTTTGGGTGTCATAATCATAGCAATTTTTCTCATCAGACATCGGCGGAACTATTCCTGGTTCCGCTCTTTTTCAACTCAAATAAATTTTTATGAAATACATAGTTTATTTACTATCGTTATGCTTCGCCATAAGTACAAATGCGCAATCAAAAACAGAAAACATAATCGTTATTACACTTGATGGTTTCCGCTGGCAGGAAGTGTTTGGTGGCGCTGACAGTGTAATTATCAATTCCGAAAAATTTACAGAAGACAGAAAGGGGATGATTGAAAAGTTTTGGGCAGCAACTCCTGATGAAAGAAGAAAAAAACTACTTCCCTTTTTCTGGAACACCATTGCACAGCAGGGACAATTACTCGGCAACAGGTGGCACAGCAATTTTGTAAACAATGCCAATCCTTATTGGTTTTCTTACCCTGGCTACAATGAAATTTTTACAGGTTATCCTGATACAGCGGTAAACTCCAATGACAAACGCTGGAATAAAAATGAAAATGTGCTGGAGTTCATCAACAAACAAAAAGGATTTGAAAACAAAGTAGCGGCCTTTACTTCATGGGATGTATTTCCATGGATATTGAATGAAGAAAGAAGTAAAGTATATGTAAACAGCGCTTTTGAAACAACCAATTTCAATTCGCCCACTTTTAAATTACTCAATGAAATGCAGCAAACCACAACAAGATTTATGGGTGATGGTGTAAGGCCGGATCTGTTGACTTTTTATATTGCAAAAGAATATCTGAAAACATACAAACCCCGTGTGCTTTATATCGGGTTTGATGAAACAGATGATTTTGCACATGCCGGCAAATACGATTATTATTTGCAGAGTGCATACATGGTGGATCAGTTGATAGCCGATTTATGGGGATGGGTGCAAATTGATCCCAACTATAAAAACAAAACCACACTCATCATTACAACCGATCATGGTCGTGGCGATGCCAAAAAAGAACAATGGACCAGCCACGGAACAAAAGTCCCGGATGCCGGACAAATATGGATGGCTGTAATGGGCCCTGATACAGAAGCAAAAGGCGAAGTAAAAACGCCGGGGCAATTGTATCAGAAGCAGATTGCACCCACCATTGCAGCACTTCTTGGTTTTGATTTTAAAACAGCTTTTTCAAAAACAGAACCTGTACCATCAGCAGTTGGTAAATAAACACTTTGAAAACACCTTTGTTTTTTGGCATATGATCCTGATCAACTTTGCCGGGGTGGTGCAGCATGTTCAGTCATAATCGTTGGTGGTGAACACTTCGGTAAAGTTATCAGGGCATGGATGCGGTATTTAAAAGATTACAAAAAAATAATACCCTTAGAACCGTTTAATTTCGTTAAGCCATTTATTTGGCTTAACTTTTTTGTTTTAACCCAATCAGTATGAAACGGATTTTTCTTTTGCTTTTATTTTTTACAACTGTTGTCTCAGTTTCTCATGCACAGAAGAAGGTATTGCTGCCCAATGGCTGGAGTTTATCGCCCGCCGGAAGAAGTTTACTGCTGGGCGATTTGCCTCTGAACATTGCGGTGAGCAAAAGCAAAAAGCTAATGGCGGTTACCAACAATGGACAGAGTACACAAAGTATTCAGCTTATTAATCCAGTAACGGAAAAAGAAATGGATAGGGTGATTGTTCCTAAATCATGGTATGGATTAAAGTTCAGTGCCGATGAAAAGTTTTTATATGCCAGCGGCGGAAATGACAACTGGATTTTGAAGTATGCAATCATTAATAACAAATTGCAGCTAAAAGATTCCATCAAGCTGGGTGCTAAATGGCCCAACAAAATTTCTCCGGCAGGTATTGAAATAGATGATGCTAAACAAGTAATGTATGTAGTAACGAAAGATAATTTCATGCTCTATGTTATTAATCTCACCAATAAACAAATTATCCATGAACAACAACTCAGTGCGGAAGCTTATAGCTGTGTTTTATCAGCCACTAAAAAAGAACTCTTTATTTCTCTTTGGGGCGGAGATAAAGTTCTGGTGTTTGATGTGGATGCAAAAACAATTACAGGTGAAGTAGCAGTGGGTGATAATCCCAATGAATTATTGTTGAATAAAAAAGGAACCATTTTGTTTGTTGCAAATGCAAACGACAATTCTGTTTCAGTAATTGATACCAAACAAAAGAAAGTGCTTGAAGTATTAAATGCAGCATTATACCCTGATGCACCGCAAGGCAGTGCCAGCAATGGATTGGCATTGAGTGAAGATGAAAAAACTTTGTACATCGCCAATGCTGATAATAATTGTTTAGCGGTATTCGATGTAAGCAAGCCCGGGTTCAGTACCTCAAAAGGATTTATACCAACAGGCTGGTATCCCACCAATGTAAAAGTAATTGGCAAAAAAATATTTGTAAGTAATGGTAAAGGGTTTGAATCATTTGCCAATCCTTACGGCCCCAATCCTGTAAGAAGAAGAGAGGAAGTGATTTATCAAAAAGGCGACCCCAATAAAAAACAGGAAGTACAATACATCGGCGGATTGATGAAAGGACAGATGAGTCATTAGCGTTGCG
This sequence comes from Chitinophagaceae bacterium, assembly GCA_019747705.1. Taxonomy (GTDB): domain Bacteria; phylum Bacteroidota; class Bacteroidia; order Chitinophagales; family Chitinophagaceae; genus Lacibacter. The sequence continues at coordinate 10,815 of JAIEQM010000041.1, forward strand.
TTATAAATCGAACAAATTCAATTGATTAGAATTTTGCTCTTTGAAATATTGTAATTGAGTCT
>JAIEQM010000114.1 GCA_019747705.1 Chitinophagaceae bacterium
TCACTTTAAACTTCAAATCTCATGGTATCTTGTTACACTATCTCAAAGAACTTTTATTTACTTTGTAAACATAGGAGATTTCTATCTCTTCCCAATCATTGCAACCGCTTAGCACGGCGCAAATGGTTAATCCGATAATGTCTTTTAACGAATGAAGTTTGGTACGTTCTACCCGGGGGTCGGTTAAATTCTCAAAAAATGATAGCATGTTTTTTTTTGCATGATCCTGCATTTTTCTAATTGAAAAATCAACTATGGATAACTTTATGCCTTTTATTTTAAAACACCAACTTTATTAACATTTGGGGATATCATATGTTTAATTTAGATGCGTTTGCCCTGTATCTTTGCCCCCTACTTTAATTTTGGAAGCCAAAAATCCCTACCTTTGCGCCGCCATTAAGAAAAGCTACAGGAGGTATATGGAAGCAGTGGTTCAGGGTTTTTCTTCAAGTGGCATCATATGAGAGTCTAAATCTTCACACAACAGCCCTGCCCTGAAAAGGGGTTTTCCACGGGCAGGGTGCTCCAAAATGGAGACCATAGTTCCATAGATTTCAAGCAGTACAAGAGTGCGACGCAACAGCAGCCGCACAGAATTACAAGAGCTGGTAACATAAAACATAAATTCAAAAAGTTTTTAAACAGATAAACATTCAAATCAAATAGTCATGGCAGACTTAAAATTTCAGAGAAACTTTGGTATTGCGGCTCATATTGATGCCGGTAAAACCACAACTACAGAACGTATTCTCCGTTACACCGGTATGATACACCGTATTGGTGAGGTGCACGATGGTGCAGCTACTACTGACTGGATGGAGCAGGAAAAAGAAAGAGGTATTACCATTACTTCGGCTGCGGTGAGCTGTCAGTGGAATTTTCCTACAATCAAAGGAAAAGAAACTGCAGAAACAAAAAAGTACAACTTCAACATTATTGATACACCCGGCCACGTGGATTTTACTGTAGAGGTAGAACGTTCTATGCGTGTACTGGATGGTTTGATTGCATTGTTCAGTGCGGTGGATGGTGTGGAGCCACAATCTGAAACTGTATGGCGCCAGGCCAACCGTTACAATGTACCACGTATTGGTTTCGTAAATAAAATGGACCGCAGTGGCGCTGACTTTTTAAATGTGGTAAAGCAGGTGCGTGAAATGCTCGGCTCTAAGGCTGTGCCTTTGCAGTTGCCCATTGGCGCTGAAGATGATTTTAAAGGCGTGGTGGATTTGATTAAGATGAAAGGAGTCATCTGGCATATGGAAACAGAAGGAATGACTTTCGATGAAATTGAAATTCCTGCTGATATGCTTGAAGAAGCGAAAGAATGGAGAGCACAACTGGTTGAAGCAGTTGCTGAATATGATGACAGGCTGATGGAGAAATTCTTTGACAATCCTGACAGCATTACTGAAGCCGAAATACATGAAGCGGTACGCAAGGCTACCATTGATTTATCAATTGTGCCCATGATGTGCGGTTCTTCTTTTAAAAATAAAGGTGTGCAAACTGCACTGGATGCAGTGTGCCGTTACCTGCCCAGCCCGATGGATATTGAAGCCATCAGGGGAACAGATCCTGACAGTGGTGAAGAAATGAGCCGCAGGCCAGATGCAAAAGAACCATTTGCTGCATTGGCGTTTAAGATTATGACAGATCCGTTTGTGGGACGTTTGGCATTCTTCCGGGTGTACAGCGGTCATTTGGATGCTGGTAGCTATGTATTGAATGTACGCAGTGGTAAGAAAGAACGCATCAGCCGTATTATGAAAATGTTTGCCAACAAACAAAACCCCATTGATTTTATTGAAGCGGGTGATATTGGTGCGGCAGTAGGTTTTAAGGAAATTAAAACAGGTGATACGTTGTGTGATGAAAATCATCCAATCACATTGGAAAACATGTTTATTCCTGAGCCGGTGATTTCATTGGCTGTTGAACCCAAGGCACAGGCTGATGTAGATAAGATGGGTATGGCGATTGCCAAACTGGTGGAAGAAGATCCTACATTACGTGTACGAACAGACGAAGAAACCGGGCAAACCATTCTTTCAGGTATGGGTGAACTCCATCTTGAAATTATTGTGGACCGTATGAAGCGTGAGTTTAAGGTAGAAATTAACCAGGGCGCTCCGATGGTGGCTTATAAAGAAGCCTTCAAACAAAAAGTGGAACACCGTGAAGTGCTGAAGAAACAATCAGGTGGCCGTGGTAAGTTTGCCGATATTATTTTTGAAATTGGCCCTGCTGATGAAGAGTGGCTGAAAGAAAACCCGGGCAAGAGCTACCAGTTTGTGAATGATTTGTTTGGTGGATCTATCCCCAAAGAATTTGTTCCTGCTATTACCAAAGGTTTTGAAAATGCAATGGGTAATGGTGTACTGGCCAACTATCCGATGGTGGATATGAAGGTTCGTGTATTTGACGGAAGCTATCATGATGTGGATTCTGATGCGATGAGTTTTGAATTGTGTGCTAAATCTGGTTTCCGTGAAGCCGGTAAAAAAGCAAAACCAACCTTGCTGGAGCCCATCATGAAAGTGGAAGTGGTTACACCGGATCAGTACATGGGTGATGTAACAGGTGATTTGAACCGCCGCCGTGGTATGCTGGAAGGTATGGATACGAAAGGGAATGCACAGGTAATTCGTGCCAAAGTTCCTTTGAGTGAAATGTTTGGATACGTTACACAGTTGCGTTCATTGTCCAGTGGCCGTGCCACTTCAACCATGGAGTTCAGTCACTATGCACCGGCACCCAATAATATTGCTGAAGAAGTGATAGCAAAGGTGAAGGGAAAGGTGAGTGCGTAAAAGAAAAGAATGATTAATTATAGAGACCCCGCCGTGAGGCGGGGTTTTTGTTTGATAAGTAAGTTGGTGATTTTTTAAAAAAGTAAGTTATTTTTTGTAATTATGTGCTGTAAACCGAACAAATAGTATTTGCTCAAATCTTATTGGTATGAAAATCATCAAACACTTATTTATTATAAGCTTATTTTTTTTCTCATTTCAAACTTTTTCACAAACTAATATTGGGTTTCAATGGCAGAGAACATTGTTTGGAACAAAAGCCAGCAGGGGTAATGCAATCATTAAAACAAGTGACGGTGGTTTTGCTATTCTTGGTTCAAGTGATTCGAGTCAGGGAGATTTATGGGTAGGAAAATTCAACCGTACAGGTGCATTCGAGTGGGAAAAAAATTACGGAGGTATTAGTAATGTGGTATCCCAGGATATTAAACAAACTAGTGATAATGGATATGTTATTGTATCCAGCTTTAATGCAGTAGGTCTTGTAAGCGGATACAAGGGAGGGGGAGATTATTGGGTAATAAAACTTGATTCAATTGGAAATTTAAAATGGCAGCGATTTTTAGGAGGTTCTGGTAATGATTCCCCTACAAGCATTTTAGAAGCTAATGATGGAGGAATTGTTATTGCCGGAGTTACTACTTCGACCAATGGAGATGTGATTGGAAAAACGGATTCATTGAACCTTGATGTTTGGATTGTCAAGATAAATAATATTGGCAGTACCATATTGTGGCAAAAGCTTTATTTAGGATCTAAACGTGAAGAAGTCAGTGATATGAAAAAAGCAGTAAACGGAGATTTACTAATAACAGGGCTAAGTAATTCCAATGATAATGATTTTACTGGAAATGGAGATGGAGACAATAATAAATTCGATATGTTTATAATTCGTCTTTCTGCCAACGGTAATACAATCTGGAAAAAAATGTCACGGAATACCGGGGATGACAATGGAAGTTCACTAATTGAGCTTCCTAATAATAGTATTGTGGTTGGCGGTTCAGTTTACGTTAACAATTTAAATGCTGCAACAGGCTGGATAGTAAAACTGGCGTCTGATGGAACAAATCTATGGGAGCGAAAAGTTTACAATATCGGTACTGCAGATACTTTCTTAATTAGTTTTTCTCAAATGGTTTATAACCCTGTTGATGGAGGATTGATGCTATCTGGTTTTGCCTCGTGGTATAACTATGTTGAAAGCGCAACAGTTATTAAGGCGGATTCATTAGGTAATCCTTTATGGAGAAGAACATTCTCAAATTCAACTTTTATGAGCGAATTCAATGATATGATTCTTAATGAGGATTTGACTGTAACTGCAACCGGTAATCATTATATTAATTATAACCCCAGGTCTAACCCTGTGTTATTGTGTCGTATAGGACCAGTAAATCAGCTAAAAGGGACTTTATTCCTTGATGCTAACACAAATGGTATAAAAGATGCCGGTGAACTCAACTTCAACAACACATTGGTTAAAACACAAAAGGGAAGCAATTTTGTTATCGCTCAGCCGCAAAACGGCGCATTTCGTTTTGATATTGATACAGGAGCTTATACCACAACAGTTCAATTGTTCAATCCTTATTACAATGTTGTGCCTTCATTAAAAAATACCAACTATACCACTTATTTTAATGTCGATTCATTTGGTTTTGCAGTACAACCAATACCTAATAAGCAGGATTTAATTGTGCATTTAATTCCTGGTACACCTGCAAGACCCGGCTTTCAATCTTCATATGTATTGAATTATAAAAATACTGGAACCACCACTATTGCAAGCGGAACTGTTAAGTTTATAAAAGACAGCCGCACTGCTTTTATTGCAAGTATACCATTGCCTGTTTCTGTAGTAGCTGATACGGTTACCTGGAACTATACTAATTTAAAACCATTGGATTCGGTTTCTGTCGGCATTCAGTTACAAATTGCAGCACCCCCAACAGTAAACATCAATGATACTTTAAAACTCATGGCAACCATTTTACCTGTGAGCGGCGATTTAACCCCGGCTGATGATACGAGCCGTTTGCGCCAGCGTGTAATTGGTTCTTATGATCCCAACGATAAACAGGAAAGTTTTGCCGGAAGGATACCATTAAAGAATGTACAGGATGGTTCTTATATCAACTACATCATCCGTTTTCAGAATACCGGAAATGATACTGCTTTCTTTGTGAGATTACTTGATACATTAGACAGTAAATTAGATTGGAACAGTTTTCAAATGATTGGCAGCAGTCATGCTTACAACCTCACCATTAAAGATGGCAACAAACTCAACTGGTTTTTTGATAATATTAAATTGCCAGACAGTACTACTAATTTCAACCGGAGTATCGGTTATGTTGCTTTTCGCATCAAACCAAAAAACACATTGGTTGCCAATGATGTTGTGAGTAATAAAGCCAGCATTTATTTTGATTACAATCTGCCCATTATAACAAATATTGCCAATACTATTGTAACAGTCGAAACAACTACAGGCGTAAGAGAAGTGCAGAATAATGAAATGAAACTGGTGCTTGGTCCGAACCCCAGCAGTGGATATTCTGTATTGCAGATTAGCGGTAAACTCACCGGTAAGTTTGAACTGAGAATAATGGATAACAGCGGACGAATTATTTCACAGCAAACCATTACAAGAAACTCAATTGCAGAAACATTACAACTGCCGTTGAATTTGCAGCAATTAGCATCAGGCGTATATTATATTCAACTGCAGCAGAAAGAGAAAAGTTGGTGGCAAAAGGTAGTGGTGCAGTAATTTTTTAAGAGGCTTAAGAGGCTGTCTCAAAAGTAAAATGAAGGCTTTGAGAATCGCATAAACGAAAACTTTCTCCATCACCTTACCGAATAAAAAGAGGCTGTCTCAGACTTTTGAGACAGCCTCTTTCTTATACATTTTCTTCAGCAAATGATAAATGAATATGGTTGATGCTGTGAATGACTTTTCTGTAAGTAACTTCAGCCGTTTCCAGCATTTTTTTAGAAGCAACAGACGCATCACTGCCGGCATACTTATCACTCAAATAAATCACTTCTGTAATGCCTGATTGTATAATAGCTTTTGCACATTCATTACAGGGAAACAATGCAGTGTATATTCTGCAACCGTGCAAATCCATTCCAATATTGTTGAGAATAGCATTAAGTTCTGCATGACATACATAAGGATATTTTGTTTCAAGAAATTCGCCCTGTTTATGCCATGGGAATTCATCATCGTTACAACCGGCAGGCAAGCCATTATAACCGGCGCCAACAATCTTATTTTTTTGATTCACAATACAGGCGCCCACCTGTGTGGAAGGATCTTTACTTCTTTTAGCTGAAAGAAGCGCCACGCCCATAAAATATTCATCCCATGAAATATAACCGGTTCGTTTGCTCATGTTGCTTATATATGGTAATAAAGATCGGAAGAAAAGATAAATGACATGTTTTTATCAGTTATGATGCATACCTGCTTTGTATCTGCATCTGCGTGAGAAGATAATTCAGCAATTAAGCTTGATAATAAAGAACCGCTGGAAGACGAGCATCTCAGCTTCAGTAAAAACTAATTCGAAAGATCCAATATCTGTAAATAAAAAATCCCCTGCAATTCCGGGAGATCTCTATTTTTTTTCAATTGCTGCTTCACCATATTCAACCAGTAACGGTTATCTCTTTTTTCAGCAGGGCCGAGGTGTGATTCTTCTCACAGCATTTCCTTCAGCAGCTTTAATGCCTCTTCTGACCGGTTATGGCGCTGTAAAAATTTTGCATACTGATAGCGTGCTTCATACTGTGAAAAATAGCCGCCCAGTTTCTTAAATTCTTCTTCCGCTTTTTGTAACTGATCTGTTTTCTCCAGCGACAATGTATAACAGATATGGGCACGGGAGCGGTTAAACTGCGGTTGTTTATAAATTTTACCGGCGGCAGTAATTACTTCTGCATAACGTTGCTGATCATAGTAGGCCAGTATCAACTGCTGAAGGATATGCTCATTCTCACTGAAATTTCCTGTAAGGCTTTTTTCATAAAGTGATACCGCTTTTTGCACTTGTCCTGTTCCTAAATAAGCATCGGCCAAACGTACCCTGTTTTGAAACGTATGAGCAAACTGCAGTTCCCGCTCCAGTTTTTTTACATTACCGCCGGGGTTAAGAATGCTGCTTACACCCGCACTTACATTGTGCAAATCATTATTGGTAAGTATTTCAGTAAACAGGTAAACAATACTTCCAATAAAGGGGAGGAATACAATGATCCATATCCATTTGTTTTGATTGCCTTTTCGTATGCAGTGAATCACACAAATGGCCTGCAATATCAATGATGCGCCATAAATATAAGGCTGTATTCAAAAAACATGTACCGGTGATTTTGGGTTCTGGTTCAGTAAAACAAAAATAAATGCTTCAATTAAATACGCCATTATTTTTTATGAATTTATCGCAGCCAAAAATAAGCCGGCGATGCTCTTGCTGTTTGTACCCGGCAAAGTTTAGTGGCCGAAATACCGTTGGGGATAATCAGGGTTCCTTTATCTGTTAAAGTGCCGCCATGCAGCCGGCAACTATGCAGTAGCGCCGGCTCCGGTTAAGATCAAATAAAAAAGCCCATGCTGCAAGCACGGGCTTAAGAGATTATGGTAAACGGTATTCTTAAATATCAATCGCTTCACCATAAGCAGCAGCGGTTGCTTCTTTCACTGCTTCACTCATAGTAGGGTGCGGGTGTACACCATTTAATATTTCATGATAGGTTGTTTCCAGCTTGCGGGCCACCACCACTTCGGCAATCATCTCTGTAACATTGCTGCCAATCATGTGTGCGCCGAGGAACTCACCATATTTAGCATCAAAAATTACTTTTACAAAACCATCTGTGCTGCCGGCAGCGCTGGCTTTACCACTGGCCATAAAAGGAAACTTGCCCACTTTTATTTCATAACCGGCTTCCTTTGCGGCCTTCTCTGTATATCCCACGCTTGCAATTTCCGGTGTGCAGTAAGTACAACCGGGAATATTATTGTAATCCATTGCTTCGGGGGTGTGGCTGTATTTCTTTTCTAAATAAGCCATGTGCTCTGCTGCATTAATACCCTCTTTACTGGCCACATGTGCCAATGCCAGGCCGGGGGCACAATCGCCAATGGCATATATACCGGGTACAGAAGTTTGCCCGTATTTATCTACTACAATTTTTCCTTTCTCTGTTTTAATTTCATTTTCTTCCAGCCCTATGTTTTCAATATTGGCTACCACACCTGCAGCACTTAATAAAATATCAGCTTCTAATACCTGCTCACCATTTGCAGTTTTTACGGTAGCTTTTACGCCTGCATCACTTGTATCAACCTTTGTTACTTCAGCGCTGGTCATTATTGCAATTCCTTTTTTCTTGAATTGCTTTTCCAGTTCTTTTGAAATGTCTTCATCTTCCACGGGCACCACACGGGGCATAAATTCTACAATGGTAACTTTTGTACCCATGCTGTTATAAAAATCAGCAAACTCAACACCAATAGCGCCGCTGCCTACAATAATCATGGAAGCAGGTTGTGCGGGCAGCACCATTGCTTCACGATAGCCAATAATTTTTTGCCCATCCTGTGGCATAGAAGGAAGCACACGGCTTCTTCCGCCTGTTGCAATAACAATATATTTTGCTTCTGCTATTTGTTTCTTGCCGTCTGCAGCGGTTACTTCCAGTTTGCCTTTACCGGCAATTTTTCCATAACCCATAATTACATCAATCCTGTTCTTCTTCATTAAAAACTGCACACCCTTGCTCATTTTATCAGCCACACCACGGCTGCGTTTTACCACCGCACCAAAATCATGCTGCACTCCGTTTGCATTAATTCCATAATCAGCGCTATGCTTCATGTACTCATATACCTGCGCACTTTTCAAAAGCGCTTTGGTGGGAATACAACCCCAGTTTAAACACACACCACCCAAACTTTCTTTTTCTACAATCGCTACTTTAAAACCGAGCTGTGAAGCACGGATAGCGGCCGGATAACCACCGGGTCCGCTGCCAAGAACAATTACATCGTAAGCCATAATTTATTTACAATTTGAAGTTTTAATTTAAGATGGGCGAAGGTAGTTGAAGTAGGGCAAATAGCAAAAGGGTGGGGCAGTGGGCTGGAGTACAGGTATCGGCTGCTGTTCGGGCTTTTCGCTGCAATTCGTCATCTGCCCCTGATAGGGCAGAATTCCTCATTTCCGCTTCAATCCCGGTGCCTTTGAGCGGTGAAAGAACTTTCAGCAGCACCGGCTATTTGCAAAAACGAACGGCGAATAAACCAACCATCAGTAATGCAAATAAATAAAGCATCAGCCGGGTAATTTGTTTATGGAATTTATTTCAAATTGTGTCTGAAACTAAACCTGAATTTTTAACTTAGTTGAAATGATACATTACCACAAATCCGTTCTTGTTCTAACAGCTTTTCTTTTTTTATACAGCATATCGTTTTCGCAAAACCCTTACAATCTGCAGGATGGGCGCAATGGTTTGTATTGCCGTGCCTGTGAGGAAATACTGAACAAAAAGCCAAAGGAAGTTTTATTTGGAGTTAATATAAATTCCAATGGCGATGTGTATTTTATTATGGATAACAGGGAGTGGTTTGATGAGTTGTTTTCTAAAGTAAATGGTATTACGGTTGATGTGGTTCCCAAATCTGTTTACAATTGTGATAAGGAGTTTGTAAAACCTGCAGGCGTGTTTAAGGGCTTTGTACTGCCGCCATTATTTAAACAAAACTTTAAAGCAAACATGCAGGCAATGGGCAGTAATACCGTTTCACTAAAAGTGGGGAAGGCGCCGCCGCATTTACTGGGGCAGGAACTGGAAGGGAGCCTGGTATTACTCAACGGAAATTTTGTTTGCCTGTACAGAAATTTTATCAATATACCCAGGAGTAACTGGGAAATGCTGCCCATGGGTTTGTATACTGATACCCTGTTAAATACAATAACTTCTTCTTTTTCAGAAGATCGAAAGGATTTTTTTACTTATACAGGAAAACTGCAGGCTGAAGTTTTATTTCCAAAAGGTAAAACCAGTTTTAACGAAGCAGATATCAAACGGCTTTATGATTCCTTACGGTTAAAGGGTTATATCGTTAAAAAAATGGAGGTGAGGGCCTATTCTTCAGTTGAAGGTTCTTACAAAGTAAACCAGGTACTTATGCAAAACAGGGCTAAGGCGATGATCAATGCAATGAAACAATACCATGCAACTATTGAGCGAACCAAAATTATTGCTTCAGAAAACTGGCTTGAGTTTTTAAACGACATTAAAACTACAAAGTATGCCTGGCTGCATGATGTTTCAAAACTGGAAATAAAACAAAAACTTACTGATACATCCGTAGCAAAGGAACTGGAACCCATTTTGGCCAGGCACCGGAAAGCTATTGTAACTGTTTACGTGGAATCAAAATCAGCATTCATTTCTTATGAAAAGAAACAGCTTGAATCTGCTTTCAACTCTTTTGTAAAAAATAAACAAATTGACAGTGCAAGAATTGTATTGAAAGAAATGGCGGAACGTATTGCTGATAGCCAGCTCCCTGAAAATTACCTCAACGAACTGGAAGTGCCGGAGGAAGCACTTTATGTTCCATTGCTTAACGACAGGGCAATGTATCAATACCTGCTGCTGCAAACTTCAGAATATCAGGCGCTGGAATTATTGAAGCGATTAAGAAACTTAGACCCTGAAAATGGTAAAATCCAGTACAATATTTGTGCACTTACCTTGTTTGCATTAAATACAGGCGATACCACTGTTAATGCCAGTGAACTTGTTGCAGATATTACCAAATTGCCCCGGCTTGGAATTGATCCATCTCTCACAAACCGTATGTTGGTCAATTACAATATACTGCTGGCATCTTATTATCTCGGGCGTGGCGAATACCAGTTAAAAGACCAATGCGTTTTTTTTATACGGGATGTTTACCTGAACCTCAGGTTAACTGATGAAGATGTGTACTCACTTGCAAAGTTTTTTGCTTACCATTCGCAGTTTAGCTGGGCAGAAGCAATTGTTGAGGAGCGTACAGACAAACTGGATGTAAATGAAAATCTGTAACTATTCAGTTCCAAAAGTAGCAATTAAATGTAAGGCATATAAAACGTTGTTGCCATTTTTTATTGCTGTGTC
>JAIEQM010000147.1 GCA_019747705.1 Chitinophagaceae bacterium
AAACCGCCGTACACGCAAGTACATACGGTGGTGTGAGAGGGCGGCAAAGTTTAATATCTTTGCCCCCTACTTTAATTACAACTCGGATTTTGGGTAAAACTTCCGTTGTAATAAGTTGATGAAAGTATAAAGATGAATTATAACGAAACAGGTTGCAGGCGGCAATAAAAAAATTCAGATGAAAAATAAATCATCTGAATCACAGAAAGGTTTTTTGCGTAATAAAATAAATACCCGGCAATGGGTATTTTAAAGTTTAATGGTAAATGGTCACTTCGGTTCCGATGGGAAGTAAGTTATACAATTCTTTTGCATATTCTCTTTTGGTGGAGATGCAGCCCAGCGTCCAGTTATAATAGTAGTCAACAAAGCGGTCTTCTTTGGTATTGCGTGTGGCATGAATGCCAATACCACCGCCGGGTTTTGCAGTGTAGGGAATTTCACCGCTGTTCTTTCTGGCATTGAATTTTTCAAGGCTTTCCTGGTTGGGATAATCCAGTAAAAGAAAAGGACCCCACTCCGCATGAATTTTTTTAGCTACAATTTTAAAATGGCCTTCCGGCGTTTGTTTATCGCCTTCCATCATCTTGTCTTTCATTTCACTGGTGCCAAACACAACAGGGTAAGTGGCATACCATCCTTCTTCATCAAACAACTGCAGCTCATATTTACTTTTGTAAATCACCACTTTGTACAAAGGCTGTGCTTTGGTGATTTTGTGTAAATTGAATTTTTTGCTCCGGTTCATAAAACTGAAACCGGTGAGCAGCGCCATAGCGGCAGCAAGAGTTATCAATGTAAGCTTCAGGTTTTTCATTCTTCTTCAGTTTTCATCAGTACCGGATTAAACGGCTAAAAATGATGCCGTATTTTATTCCGAAAATTAATTAACAATCCCTTGATGTAAAAGCGCAAAATCAACAAATAAAAAAACACCGCTCTGTGTAAAGCGGTGCAACCATTATTATTCGTAAATCTTCTTAGTGAAAAACTTTTTGCTCCAGCGTTTTTGCCTGCGCAATCATCTCCGTTAATGCTTCAGTGGATGGAACTCTTCCGCTCAATCCAAATTTTTCATTGGTCTCCACCAGTTTGGCATGCAGGTTCTCTGCATTGCGGGTGGCAAATTCTTTTACCGTATCCACACCGGCTGCTTCCAGCAACTCAGATATTTGTCCGGCCACACCTTTAATACGGTGCAGGTCAGCATGGTTTACCCAGGTTAGAATTAAACTTTCAGGAATGGATGTTGATTCGGCAATGGTAACTCTTCCCTTCTTGGTACTTCCTTTTTCCAGGAGGTCATTGGTGGTATGAATATCAATTGCTTCCAGTTTGGCAGCATAGTTGGGGCCGATGCCTTCAATATCAATTACTTTGTAACTCATAGAAATTTGTTTTTGGAAAGGTAGGAGTTTTACGGCCACACATTTGTAACCAAAGAGTAATTTATTTTAACGCATAATATAAAAACCGCTCCCCAATTTTGAGAAGCGGCTTACCAGAGAATACACCGTAAGGTGTAGCTGTCCGGATGTATGTTTGAGGAATGATTACCAACTGCTGAAACGGATACCAATATTGTAAGGTGTTTGATCCAGCCCGCTGTTGAACATATTGTTCAGCGCATAGCTTCCGTATAAACGTACAACTCCCAAATTGAGCTCACCAATAGCGGATACTTTCCAGGGGTTGAGGTTAAAGTCATTCTTTATTTTTTCTTTACCACGCTGATCGCTGCAGAGTTTCTGACGGGCGCTGTACAAATAACCCGCACTCACACCGGCGCTCAGGCCATAGCTTTTTTTCTTTTTGGGCGTGAAGTTAAAGTTGAGCATTACAGGTACTGTAATATAATCTGCGGCCAGTTTATTTTTGGTAAAACTGATACTGTCACGGTTAATAAAATCAGTGGGTTCATAGCGGTAACGGATATTATTCTGGTAGCGGTAATTGTTGAGTTCAAGACCCAAACCGTATTTAAGGTTTACAACATGCTTCACTACATTTAAACGCTGCATAAAGAACCAAAGATTTACGTTTACTGATTTACCGTTGCGCAAACTCATTGTGTTTTTACTGCCGCCGGGGAAATAACCGCCAGGCCCGCTGATAGAAGCATAATTGGTTTGATCATTTACATTGGCAAAACCAAGATCCATGATCCACCAGTTGGTGCTGATGTTGGAGGGTTTGTAGTCTTTACGTTTTTTAATTTCAACACTGATACCATCATTATCACCGTTTTTCTTTTCTTCTTTTGGCTCAGATGTTCTGCCATCATTTTTTTTGATGATGATGATGTTGCCGATTTTAATAGTATCCACACGCTGTGGTTGAGTGGTATCAGATTGTGCCCATGCACCCATGCACACACAAAGAACCACAGCCATTGTAAAAAGCTTCTTCATAATTGTTTTTTTTAATAAAGTTTTATTGTGTATTTACGGCAAACACTGCAAAGCGAACCTGTGAATCGCCGGATTGAATACCGGTTCTGCGTTCTAAAGTACGTTTCACTTTTTTGAAAAGACCTTTTAAACCGCTGCTTCTCTGACGTTCCTCATTCAGAAGGTTGTTTTCATCTTCACTGCCCCCGTCAGCGGCGGTGTAAGAAGCATAACTGGCTTGTGTCTTTGCTGTGCTTGTTTCTATTGGTACGGATGAAGTATTGGGATTGTTACTTTCATTGTCAGGATTAATTTTTGGAGCCGCATCAGTTTTAGCAGTTATATTAGGATCCACTGTTGTTTGCTTATCCTGCTGCTGTACCAAAGGTTGCTGAGTTTGTTTTTGATTGTTGTTTTGAACAGCAACTTCGGTATTATTTTTCTTTTGCTCAACTGCAGGAACAACTACTGCCGGTTTTTGCTTTACAACAGGCGCTGAATTATTTTCTTCTGTTGCCTGCTGCTGCACCAGCTCATTGTTTTGAACAGGCGGAACAATGGTTTCAGTATTTTTATTGGTTTTTGGTGCATCTGCTTTTGCAGGAGTTGGTTTTATTTTTACAACAGGATCCGCATGGCTATTTCTGTTTACAAACCAATAACCAATACCCAGCATTAAAATTACTGCCGCTGCTGCACTCCATCTCCGCACGGCGGTACTCATATACAATACACGTGCAGGCTGTGCTTCTTTATACAATAATGATTTATCAGGAAACACAATGGAAGTATCTGCACTCAGCTTGCTGCGCTGCAGCCATTGCATTTGTTTTTGAAGTTCGGGGCTGGAGGCCATTGCGTTTGAAACAGTGTCTTTTTCACGCAGGCTCAATTCATCATCCACATACAACAGCAATTGTTCTTCTGTTATGATTGTTTCCTCAACCGGTTGGAGTAAACTGTTTTTAAATATTTCATCCAGCTTTGTATCTGCTGTAAAAGTTGATTGCTGCAGTAACTCCAGTTCTTCTTTTAAATCAGGGTTGTCTGCTGCAAATGTTTCCACCATCATACGTTCTGCTGCTGTTAACTCATGGTCAACATACAGCAGAAAAAATTCTTCGTAGTTATGACGGTTAATATTCATTTGTTTTTGTTTCCTTTTGGGTTTTATTCGTGTCCTTGCTCCTTGTTTCTTGTGCCCTGCATCTTTATTCTTTCCCTCACATTACATTTTCAACACTCACTAAATAAGTTTTCAACTGTAACCGGGCACGGTGTAAATATACTTTTACCTGGCTTTCGTTTAATCCTGTAATCTTGCCTATTTCTTCATAACTGTATCCTTCATAATCTTTCAGCAGCACTAAGCTTTTAGCTGTTTCACTTAAACGGCTCAGGGCTTCTTCCAGCACTTTTTTCATATTGCCCGCCGGGCGTTCCTGTATCCGCACATCTTCTTTAAACTCATCCCGCAGGCTCACCCGTTTGTGTTTGCGGATATGGTCAATCATCTGGTTATAAGCAATGGTAAACAGGTAAGATTTGCTCCGCTCCCCGTCTACATTGTCTTTATTGATCCAGAGTTTTTCAAAAGCGCTCTGCACCACATCACGGGCATCTTCTTCATGCCCCAAATTCTTGAGGATGAAGCGGTACACATTATCAGCATACCTGGTTACGCAGTCATTGTATTCTCTGGCGGTCATGTTCGATGTAGCGCCTTTTCAGGCTTCTCTTTACTGTTTACGGCTAATAAAGCTGAAAGTTACAGGCTTTTGAAAAAAAAGCGGGAGGCGATGGAATGAACTGAGCTTTTTGGGGATGAGCTGTGTGGATAAGGGCTGTTCTTTCATAACTTTTTTGTAAACACGCAGGCAGCGTTAAGAATAAACAGGATGTATTAGCCAACCCGGCCTTAACGAACACCGGTTAACAACAATCATCTCCCCAACCCATCTTCATTATTCCGGCACAGGAGTGCCGCCTCTATCTTTCGCCCGAAATCAATTTTAAAAATAGCTGCCCGTAACGCAGACAGCTTCATGGTGCACACACAAATCAAATTATTATGAATAAGATCATCACATCAGGTCTTGTGGCAGCAGCGCTATTGCTGGCACTGGCATTTGCTTCTTTAAAACTTCTGCCGCTGGTAATGCCGGCGCTGGCAGAGGAATATTACAAACCCGTATTTGTAAATGATGAAACCCGTAACCTGTTTTACTTTCTCCATCCCGTAGTGCTGGCTTTTGCACTGGCCTGGTTCTGGAACCGTTTTAAAGGTGTGCTCAATGGTAACTGGCTGATGCAGGGACTGGAAATGGGCTTTATTTATTTAATTGTGGCCATTGTGCCCGCCATGCTCATTATTTACAGCGCCATTGATGTGAGTGTGGGAACAATTGTTACCTGGCTGCTTTATGGTTTTGTGCAGGGTACCCTGGCAGGTATTGTATTTGCAAGGATGCATGCATAAAATATTTTCGGGTTGCTGATGTGTACACAGAGATGTTTATAATTTACGTGTTGTGCTATTAAAAGTTTTTGTTTTATAGCACCAGAGGTGCGCTATGTCAGTAAAAAAAATCATTTCGATATAATTGGAGCCCCATCGGGCAATGTCATTAAGTTAAGCGTCACCTCGACCGCAGGGAGAGGTCTCATAAATTTCGTACAGCTTGAATTTTATGAGATGTCTTCCCGCAAAAGCGGGACAAGCTGTTCCTCGACATGACGAAACGCTTAACTTAATGACATTGCCCATCGGGGCGATACATGCAATTAATTTTAAAAGCATGTCGCCCCGATGGGGCTTTGCATAAATTTACTCTATTATTTTCTACTGACATTTCGCCCCTGCCCGTTCCGTTCAGGCGGGCTTACAGGGCTTTTATAAAGCAAAATGCTATTTTTTAATAGCACAACAAGTTATAATTTATCATTTTGCATTTGTGTACATTTTTTCAATCAGCGCTGCTGCTCATCAGTATCATTGAATTCCGTTTCTTTGCAGCTTATGCAAACAGCAGCAACAGGCAAGCTTATTATTATTACTGCTCCTTCCGGCGCCGGTAAAACATCCATCACCAAATACCTCATGAAACAGTTTCCGCAGCTTGTATTCTCTGTTTCGGCTGCCACCCGTGCACCACGTGCACATGAACAGGATGGGGTGGATTATTACTTTATGAGTGTGGAAACCTTTCAGCAAAAAATTCAGAACAATGAATTTGCAGAATGGGAAATGGTGTATGAAGGAAAATATTACGGCACTTTAAAAACAGAGCTGGAACATATATGGCAAAGCAACAGGGTGCCGGTGCTTGATATTGATGTGAAAGGCGCCATTCATGTACAGGGGCAATTTCCTCAGCAAACACTTTCCATTTTTATACAACCACCTTCTATTGATGAATTAAAAAACCGTTTGCAGCGCCGTGGTACCGAAACAGACGAATCCCTCCAGGCACGTATTAACAAGGCGGCTTTTGAAATTTCATTTTCACACTCCTTCAACCATGTAATTGTGAACGATGACCTCAGCAGGGCCTGCCAGGAAGCGGAAGCCATTGTAAAAACATTTCTAATTTCTTAATTCCACTTTTTCTGCACCAGGTAAAAGGAGGTTCTGCTGAACCGTAGAATCACTGTTGTTTATTCCTTGCAAATCCTTTAGTTTTAAATTATGAACTGGATCTTATTTGGAGGCATTGCATTTTGTTTACTGCTCATCGGTTTTTTTACCGGGCTTGAAACGGCATTTGCCAGCATGAACCGTTTCAGCGTG
The DNA here is from genome assembly GCA_019747705.1 of Chitinophagaceae bacterium. GTDB lineage: Bacteria > Bacteroidota > Bacteroidia > Chitinophagales > Chitinophagaceae > Lacibacter. The sequence goes on from JAIEQM010000147.1 coordinate 6,181, forward strand.
GAGTTAAAGAAGAAACAGGGTATTACGAGTGGCCGTATTCTGAGCGCTTTTGCTGATCAGCCCGGGCGTTTTATCGGAGCCACCCTTGTGGGGCTCACACTGGCCGTGGTGGTGTATGGTTTGCTGGTGCATGGTTTTATTGATCCGCTCTGGAAAAAACTGCCTTCTGTTTTGCAGGGAAAATACCTGCGTTTGTTTCTGGAGCTGAGCATCACCACCTTTATTGTTTTGTTTGTTGAGTTCAGTTTTATGGCATGGTTCCGGGCCAACAGTAACAGCATCCTCAGCTTTTTTGCAAGAATCATTCAGTTCTTTTACAGTTTGTTTGCCCCTGTTGCCACCATTTTTGTAAACATCAGCGAGTGGATTTTAAAATATTTGTTTGACGTGCGCATCAGCGACCGGCGTGAAGCTTTTAACCGGATGGACCTTGAACATTTCATTCAGCAAAACCGTGATAATGATGAAGACGGACAGGAATTAAATACAGAGTTGTTTGAAAATGCATTAAGCCTGCCCGGTGTAAAAGTGCGGGAGTGTTTGATTCCACGAAAAGAAATTGTGGGTATTGATGCTTCTTCTTCCATCCATGAACTCAAACAGCGTTTCAGTGATACCAAGCTGAGCCGCCTCGTGGTGTATGAAGGAAATATTGATACTATTACCGGCTATGTGCATCAACTGGATTTATTCCGCAAGCCTGCTGATATTAAATCCATGCTGCATCCCATCCCTGCTGTGCCGGAGAGTATGAGTGTTACAGATTTGATTAATCAATTTACCAAGGAACGTAAAAGTATTGCATGGGTGGTGGATGAGTTTGGCGGCACCAGCGGTATTGTAACGATGGAAGATTTGCTGGAAGAAATTTTTGGTGAAATACAGGACGAGTACGATACAGAAGAATTTGTGGAGAAACAACTGGGTGAAGGTGAATACATTTTCAGCGGCCGTTTGGAACTGGATTACCTCACAGAAAAATACAAGCTGGAATTTGAGGATGAAACCGAAAGCGAAACCCTCAGCGGCTATATTGTAGAACATCATGAAACGATTCCGCAGGCCAAGGAACGCATCATTATTGATCATTATGAGTTTGATATTCTCACTGTAAACGACACCCGTATTGAAACGGTGAAGATGAAGGTATTGCACTAAGTTTTAATACTTCCATAAAGCTTGTAATGCACTCCCGTATTGTGTAATACCGCTGCGGCAAATTCAATGGATAACGGTACATTTGTGCCTCAATTAGTTTTCCTGTGGCTGAAACAGAATCAGAAAAAAAATCTTTTTTTAAACGTATCCGGGGCCGCACTGCCAGTGAGCAGGCGGAGATGAGTTTTATTGATCACCTGGAGGAGTTGCGCTGGCATATTATCCGGGCTTTGATTGCTGTACTGGTTGGCGCTTTGATTGTGTTTGCAAAAATTGAGTTTGTAGTGGATCAAATTTTTATGGGGCCGGTACATAAAGAATTTATCACTTACAAATGGCTTTGTACCCTGGGTAAAAAAATTCATGTACTCGATTTGTGCATGGAAAATTTTAATCTAAGGTTTCAGAGCAATGCCATGACGGAGCAGTTCCTTATGACCTTCACCATTGCTTTTACTGCCGGTTTTATTCTTGCATTTCCATATGTGTTCTGGGAATTGTGGCGTTTTGTAAGACCTGCTTTGAGTTCAAAAGAAAAAAGGGGAACACGTGGCGCTATTGCATGGATTTCGATTTTGTTTTTTACAGGTGTGCTGTTTGGTTACTATGTGCTTACCCCGTTCATGGTTTATTTTTACTCCACCTATACCATCAGTCCGCTTATTGATTTTAAACCCACCATCAGTGATTATTTTGAAAACCTGGTGTATTTAACCGTAGGTATTGGCCTGCTGTTCCAGTTGCCCGTGGTGGTAATGCTGCTCACTCGTGTGGGTATCCTCACCCCGAAAACATTAAAGAGCATCCGCAAGGTGGCCTTTGTTATTATTTTAATTGCAGCCGCTATTATTACCCCTTCTACTGATCCGTTCAGCCTGGCATTGGTAACGATTCCGTTATATGCATTGTATGAATTCAGTATTTTAATGAGTATGCGTATTTACAAACGGCAGCAGATGAAAGAAGAAGCAGTTGATAAAGAGTGGGAGTGATGCGTTAGCCGGTAGCCTTTGACTGTTATTAGTCGTTAGCCTTTAGTCATTAGTATTTAGCGGAACCCCTCTAAGTGGTTGTTTAGACTATTCATTTTAAAAGAGATGATTAAAATTTTATAAATATTTATTGGGGTTATTAATCATGTGATGCAGAAGCTTTGCCACCTCTTCATTCAAGCTGTAAATTTGTTTATACACTTCACCGGGCAAATAATTACAATCCTTTGCAAAATCCAGCCATACTTCTGTTTCTCCATTTTCCATATCGCAATCAGTGAGCTTGCTTATAAAATGTGCAGGATACTTTCTTTTTCTGTAAGCTTCGGCAAAACAAGCGCAAACAGATATTGAACTTCTCTTTATCTGATCGGTTAAACTATACTTTTCTTCAGAGCATCGTTTTAATTTTTACAATTTAATTTGTACAAATGCGTAGTATTTCATTCTCAGCGAACTCTGCTTCCCTGCGTGCAAAAAAATCTCACGCCCGTCCGAACGATTCATCCGGGCGGGCAGAGAGAAGGAGATCGCAGAGAAAACGACAATTTCATTGTCATTTTGAATAAAGTCTGTTTTAAATGTCCAAATGGTATTAGTATGTTTTGAGCAGAGTAGCGATGGCTGAAATAATACTACCGGCTAATGACTATCAACTCTCAACTACCAGCTATTTCACTACCTTTGATTGATAAACTACACAACATGCTTCCATTTGATATGACCAAACCTGTTGCTATTGGCAGCGATCATGCAGGCTTTGAATACAAAGACGATTTAATTTCTTTTTTAGAAGGAAAAGGAATTGCTTTTCATGATTTTGGAACTTACTCCACTGACAGTGTTGATTATCCTGATTTTGCACACCCTGTTGCCACTGCTGTTGAAAAAGGGGAAGCTGCATTTGGAATTTTATTATGCGGCAGCGCCAATGGTGTGGCTATTACGGCCAATAAACACCAGGGCATACGTGCAGCCATTTGCTGGGGCGATGAACTGGCTGATCTTGCACGCAAGCACAATGATGCCAACATCATTTGCATACCTGCACGTTTTGTGCGGGAAGGTGATGCTGAAAAAATGGTTAATACTTTTATGACAACTCATTTTGAAGGCGGCCGTCATCAGAACAGGGTGAAGAAAATTGCCTGTGCTTAAACGATATGGGTCGGCCCGCTGCAAGCGGTCTGAACCATATCGTTTGGAATAAGCCGTCACTTCATCAACTCACAAAACAAAAATTATGAATAAAAACAGGCGTCTTATTATTGCAGCACTTTTGTTAATTGTTACCATTACCAATTACTCCAGACTTTCAGGTACTGAAAACATTCGCACCGTCCATTTTCTTTCCATTTTGCAATGGGGATGCTTGCAGGTGTACTCATCAGGAAATTAATTGATCGTTTCAAAAATCAATAACGATTTCGCCACTTATCAAACTGTCCCGTAACAACGGGATTTTTCATTTACATTCGGCCTTCAAAAAAAGTTGCATGAAGAAATATATGATGGCCGTATGCTGCCTGCTCAGCATCCATACATTTGCCCAGAAGAAAAATAAAACAGCAGAAAAGTTTTCACAAACCATACTGGCAGATGATTTAAAAAACCATCTGTACATTCTGGCAGCGCCGGATATGGAAGGCCGGGAAACAGGAACAGCCGGTCAGCGTAAAGCTGCAGAATATTTAAAACAGCAATTTGCAAAAATTGGATTAACGCCCGGCAACAACGGAAGCTATGAACAGTTTTATCCCTTTTACAAAGACACACTCAAAGAATCACAACTTATCATCAATGGAAAACAAAATGAGTTTGGAAAAGATTTTACCCTTTCTCCTACCTCATTTGTTAATTCAAAAATTAGTGCATCTGAAATTCTTTACTCATCAGCAAACGATACAGTTACGCTTATTAAAGAAAAAGTGGTTTTAATAAAAGATGGTTTATATACGCCCGCCGATTTATTAAAACTGTTCAAACGAGAACCAAAGCTAATTTTATTTCTTCAGTCTGATTTTGAAAAGTATGCTTCCGTAGCAGAGCGAACAAGCAGGATGTATTTTCGTAAACCAGTCAACAACAGAACAATTGTGCCTGTTTTAAGAATTTCAAATGAACTGGGAAAACTTATTGTAAAAGATGACTGGGCCAGTTTAACCGATAAAACCCTCACCAGCAAATCATATGCGTCTGATCTGCAACTCAACATAACTACAGAAACATTAACCATTATTGCCTCCAATGTTTTGGGAATGATTGAAGGAACGGATAAAAAAGATGAATGGGTAATCATCTCTGCACATTATGATCATATTGGTATGAATAATGGTGTGGTAAACCCTGGTGCTGATGATGATGGAAGCGGCACCGTTGGCCTTTTAGAACTTGCTGAAGCATTTGCCAAAGCCAAAGCAGCAGGCAAAGGCCCACGCCGTAATATTTTATTTTTGTCAGTGAGTGGTGAAGAAAAAGGACTGTGGGGCAGTGAGTATTACAGCAATCATCCGGTATATGCTTTAGATAAAACATCGCTGGATATTAACATTGATATGATTGGGAGAAAAGATGATAAACTTAATTCCATTGACAGTAATAACCATGTGTATTTAATTGGAGATGACAAATTAAGCAGTGAGTTGCCAAAATATGTTGACAGTATCAACAACCTTTATATTAAACTTATTACTGACAGAAAGTATAACGACCCCAACGACCCCAACCGTTTATATTTCCGCAGCGATCATTATAATTTTGCACGCAAGGGTGTACCCATCATTTTCTTTTTTGATGGTATTCATAAAGATTATCATAAACCTGCTGATACGCCGGATAAGATCAATTATGATTTGTATGAAAAACGAACAAGGCTTGTGTTCTTTCTTGCATGGGAAGCGGCAAACAGAAATGCATTGTTTGTGAGAGATAAACCATTGGCAGATGTACCAACGAGATAATTTTTCGGTCGGCCCGCTGCAAGCGGTCTGAACGAAAAATTATTGAGTACTCTTTATAAAGTTTATTTATCATTGTTGTCCGACTAAAATCGGGTTAAAAAAGGTTGTAACCCTTTATGGTCAAAGGTTACAGGCTAAAAATTGCTTGTTTCAATATTGGGGGCAGCACCCCTGTTTTTTTT
>JAIEQM010000105.1 GCA_019747705.1 Chitinophagaceae bacterium
TTGATAGACTATTGGTCGCCACATTATCGAACCCTTGGTATTGCTCAATTCCAAATAGCGGATAGTCATTAAAAATTACTCTTTTACCCTTTCCACATAATCACCTGTTTTGGTGTTGATGCGTATAAGCTCCCCTTCGTTTACAAACAATGGAACCATAACAGTAGCGCCGGTTTCAACAGTAGCAGGTTTGAGTGTACGGGTAGCCGTATCGCCTCTCATGCCCGGCTCACTGTAAGTTACTTTCACCACAATTTTATCAGGCAGTTCCACACTCATAGGCAATTCAGTTTCAGTATTAATGAGGGCACTCACAGTATCGCCTTCCTTTAAAAACAAAGGCGCATCAATCACCGCTTCCTGCACAGCAATTTGCTCAAAGGTTTCGTTGTTCATAAAATTGTACCCGGTATCATCTTTATACAGATACTGAAAATCCCTGCGCTCCACACGTACAGGATAAATGGTTTCGCCACTGTTCCAGGTAACTTCAATAGAGCGGTTGTTATCAACCCCTTTGAGTTTTGCCCACACTTTAGCAGCGGCACGGGCTGTTTTGTTTTCACCAAATTCCACCACTTTGTAAAGACTGCCGTCCTGCTTAATAATCATACCACGGCTGATGTCAGAAGTATTTGCCATAAAATACTGTTTTTTGAGGGGGCAAAGGTAAGGGATGGGAAGTAGGAAGTAAAAAGTAAAAAGCATGAATTTTTGTATGGGTAAAGTTGAAATACATTTTTGGGGACAAACTACTGTGCAACCGGGGGTCGTTTTTGTTGAGTGAAACGAAATCCCGCAAAAGGCGGGACGACGCTCCGTTCATGGTTCTGTTTTCCAATGAAGCAAACCCAGCTTTAGAATCATACTTCATCAATCTTCAATAAATTGCGTCATGAAATCACTTCATCTCTTCCTCATTTTCATCTGCATTACTGCAGCCGCATCAGCCTCAGTCGATTCTATTCCTGCACATCTCAAAAACTTAAAAATCCCTGATTTTAAAATCCTGCTGGTTGACAGTATCACCAATTTTTATACCGAGAACCTGGATACCGGCAAAAACACCCTCATTATGATATTCAGCCCCGATTGTGACCATTGCCAGCATCAAACTGAAGACATCATTAAAAACATAGATGCTTTCAAAAACACTCAAATTGTAATGAATACCGTGCTGCCATTTTCGCAAATGAAAAACTTTTATGAAACGTATCAACTGCAACGATTCAAAAACATCGTTATGGGGCGGGATGTGTTATTCTTTTTTTCACCTTATTACCGTGCACAGTTTACGCCTTACCTTGCCCTGTACAATAAAAAAGGTGAACTGCTTTATACCAACGATGGGCAGGTAAAAATTGAAACACTCATTGCTCAATTGCCAAAGAACTGATAATTCTCAAACGATCAGTTCTTAATCTGATGAAAATCCGTTGGCGGTAAGCCCTGCTCCCATTACCTTTGCGGCACAAAAATCATTCTTCACTTATAAACTATTTTTCAATGAAAGTAACTGTGGTAGGCGCCGGTGCCGTTGGTGCAACCTGTGCCGATAATATTGCCCGCAAAGAATTGTGCAATGAACTGGTATTGCTTGATATTAAAGAGGGAATTGCCGAAGGTAAAGCGCAGGATATGATGCAAACAGCCGCACTCCTGGGTTTTGATACAAAAATTGTTGGCAGCACCAACGATTATACAAAAACTGCCAATAGTGATGTGGTGGTAATCACTTCTGGTCTTCCCCGCAAACCGGGTATGACACGTGAAGAACTCATTGGTGTAAATGCAGGAATTGTAAAAGGTGTATGTGAAAATATTTTAAAACATTCGCCCAATGCCATCATCATTGTTATCAGCAACCCCATGGATACGATGACGTATTTGGCATTGCAATCAACAGGTCTTCCTAAAAACAGGATCATTGGAATGGGCGGCACATTGGACAGCAGCCGTTTTAAATACCAACTTTCTCAGCATCTTGGCTGTTCTCCTTCTGATTTGAATGCAGTGGTGGCAGGCGGTCATGGCGATACTACTATGATTCCTCTAATTCGTTTAGCAACATGGAACAGCGTACCTGTAACCAAATTCTTAAGCGCTGAGCAGCAGGAAAAAATTGTAAAAGACACCATGGTGGGCGGAGCCACACTTACTGCTTTGATTGGTACAAGTGCATGGTATGCGCCCGGTGCAGCAGGAGCCGCATTGGTTGAAAGCATTGTGCGTGATGAAAAGAAACTCTTTACCTGCTGTGTGGCATTGGATGGTGAATACGGACAAAAAGATATTTGTCTCGGCGTACCCGTTACCATTGGCCGCAACGGCTGGGAAAAGATTGTTGATTTTGAATTGAATGCTGATGAGCAGGCTGCGTTTAACAAAAGCGCTGATGCGGTTAGAAGTATGAATGATGTGTTGAAGACTTTATAATGTGCAGATTGGCAGATGAATTAACAAAAACAGGTTCAGCTTGCTGAACCTGTTTTTGTTTTCAGCGATTTATCATCATTTAATAAATCAATGCAACGAAAACAATCTGTGCATGGTCAGTTGATAAAAGAAGGCGATGAAACAATTCGCATTTTTCCTTTTGCTTGTCGTTTTTATTTCATGCAATAAAAATGAAAATCCGCAATCTGATAATTCATTTGCAGGGAAATGGATTGAATTTGAAAATTATATAAGCCCCGGCACAGCCTGGTATTGGCAACCGGCAAAAAATGTTACTGTTCAAATAAACAGTAATCTCTCTTACACGTCCGACAACGATAGTTATTTCTGGGGCAGAAGTGGTAAAATTGAAAACCTTACTGATTCCACTTTTTTATTAAGATCACCGGCATTTGCAAGCCCTTTAAATTGTAATTACAAATTAGAAGACGGAGTACTTGAAGTTTGGTATCCCTGTATAGAAGGATGCGGCAGCAGGTTCAGAAAAATCAATTGATGAAATTACTTACCGCAGGGTTTTAGCCCATGCTTGCGCCATTGCTGCAATTTGATTTACCTCCTGTAACTCCATGCATTTAAAATGTTTTTTGGGACATGTATCATGACCAATTTTGGAACAGGGGCGGCAGCTTAAACCAGGAACCTGGAACATGGAACTTGTAACAGGATTATTTCCATAGTAAGGAGTCATACCAAATGCAGGAACGGTGTTGCCCCAAATACTAATGATTGGTTTTTTAAATGCCGCAGCAATATGCATTAAACCCGTATCGTGAGTGATGAGGAGTTTTGCTTTGCGAACCAAATCTGCACTTTCGTTGATGGAGAATTTACCGCAGGCGTTGTAGATTTTTATATTGTCAATGGAAGCAATTTGCTCACCGGTTGCACGGTCTTCCGGCCCACCCATTAATACAATGGGATGATCCAATACTGTACAGAGTTCTTTTAACTTTTGTAACGGAAGTTTTTTAGTGGCATGTGCAGCACCAATTACCAAACCAATATAACCCAGGTGATGGGAGTGTGGTAAATCAGTTTGCTTTACTTCTTCTTCTTTTGGAATAAAATAATCTAACCCTTTGTTATCGTTCTTTACGCCAAATTCTTTAAGCGTTTCCAGGTAACGGTCAACAATATGAACATCGGGCAGGCGGTTGATTTTAAAATTGGTGAGCAACCACTTGTGAATGTTGAGTTTATTGAAGGAGAAGGATTTTACTTTGAGTGTCTTCTTTATTTTAAGTGTGCGGAGGTTATGATGCAGGTCAATAATGTAATCATAGTTTTCTTCTTTCAGTTCGTGCATCAATAAATCCCAATCATTGTTGAGATAATAAAATTTATCAACATAAGGATTAGATGCAATGACTTTATGAAAACTGAATTTGGTGAGGTAATGAATTTCCGCTCCCTGTGTTTGCTGTTTTAAACAGCGGATAACGGGAGTGGTGAGCACAATGTCGCCGATGGAAGAAAAACGAATGATGAGGAGCTTCATTCAAAGATTATTTAATAAATTTATCAGGGTAGAATATCATCTTCTTCCAGAAAGTTTAAGTCCTTATGGAAAGTTTCCTTCGTAGCTGCAGCAGCTATTACCGATATAACCATAATAATGATGCCGGTATAAATCCCTCCTTTAATATAACCTACACCATCCATATTTCGCAACCATTGAAACAGAGGTAAAATAAAAATGGCCAGCATACCACGCACCATGTTGGGAATAGTTGTAGCTGCAGTTGCACGCAAATTTGTTCCAAATTGCTCTGCACCCATTGTTACAAAAATGGCCCAAAAGCCAGTACCAAAACCCAACCCCGCACAGATCCAATACATATTTGCGGCGCTTCCTTCCCATTGTGTGGTAAAATATAAAATCATGAATACAATAGTAATTCCGTAAAAAAGAAACAATGCTTTCTTTCTGCTTTTAAACCACTGGCTTACAAAACCGATTAATATATCTCCAATGGAAATGGCTGCATACGCATACATGATGGATTTTCCGGGGTCAATTTTTTCAGTAATGCCGAATTGTTTGGCAAACTCACTGGAAAACGTAACAAGCACGCCAATAACAAACCAGGTAGGTAAACCAATAAGTATTCCGCATAGATATCTTTTGAAACGATCCCAATTAGTAAAGAGCATCAAAAAATTACCCCGCTTGATATTTTTCTTTTTCACTTCATTAAACATTCCCGATTCAAAAACAGAAATGCGTAACACCAGCAATAACAAACCTAAGCCTCCGCCAATAAAATAGCAGGTTCGCCAATCAAAGTTTTCTTTCATAATAAATGCCACCACAGCACCTGTTAAACCGATACCTGCAACCATTGACGTAGCTATACCACGTTTTTCTTTAGGAGTTAATTCAGATACAAGTGTGATACCGGCGCCTAACTCACCGGCCAAACCTAAACCCGCAATAAAACGAATCCATTTATACTGGTCAATTGTTTCTACAAAACCATTGGCAATGTTGGCAATCGAATAAAGAATAATAGAACCGAACAAAACACTGAGCCTTCCTTTTTTATCTCCAATTACACCTGCAAAAATACCTCCGATCAGCAATCCCCACATTTGCCACTGTAAAATCACTTCACCCTTCACCATTATTTCCTGCTCACTTAAACCCAATGAGCGTAAACTCGGAATGCGTATGATGCCGAAGAGCAGCAAATCATATATATCAACAAAGTAACCCAATGCTGCTACAATTACAGCAATTGAAAAAATAGAATTTCCTTTTTGAGCGTTCATAAGCAAGTATGAAATGGTTAATCAGCTTTGGGTGTTCTGTCTTTCTGCTTACTAAAGAAAAATTTCCAGAGCACAGGCGCTGTGGTTACCGCAATGATAATAATCACAATGAGCTCCAGCTTATCTTTCAGTTCAATACCAAACTGATTTTTTACCCATATCTGTAAAAAATGCCCGGCAAAAATCATAGTGATGACCCATGCAATGGAACCAACTACATTAAAGAATATAAATTTCTTTTTGTCCATTTGCACAATGCCTGCCACAATAGGCGCAAAGGTTCTTACAATAGGAAGAAACCTTGCCATAATAATGGCGCCACCACCATGCTGCTCATAAAATTCATGAGCATCATGCAAATATTTTTTCCTGAAAAGAAGATTGTCTTTCCATTTAAACATGGCAGGCCCCACTTTACGCCCCGTCCAGTAACCCGCTAAATTTCCAAGAATACCTGCCACTGAAATCAGTGCACAGAGAATGAATAATTCAACCCATTCATTCTGAAAATTCTTTATGCCGAATAAGTTTAAAAATTCATGCGCCAGGTTACTGCTGTAAATACCTGCCACAAATAACAAACTGTCACCCGGTAAAAAGAAACCCACAAACAAACCTGTTTCTGCAAAAATGATAAAGAGCAACAACCACAAACCGCCATACTTAATATAAAACATGGGGTTAACAATATCTTTCCAGGTGAATTTCTTTTGGATGGTGATGGTAGCTCCCTCTTTAATTTCGCTTACTGCAATCTTTGTTGCCGGGTATTCAGCGCCGCTGAAGCCTGCAGAGTCAACGGCATTTACCGCAATGATAGCACTGCCATCTTTTGAAGTTTTATACTTTACACCATCCACTTCAAAATCATCAACCGGCGCTTCGTATTGATTGATGACTTTAATCTTTACCTGCTGCTGTGCAAAAGTTCCATTCAACAACAACAATCCAATCAAACTAAAAATTAAACTGCGCATTATTTATTACTGATTATTTATTTAGTCATTATTAAATCGCTTCAACTAACTTTATAAACCTGCATCTTTCAATAATTCCAATATGAATGATGCATTTTGAGAAGAAAGGGCTGTGCTCAGATTTCTCCCCCGTCAGAGAGGGCCGGTGCTAATTCCCCTTCCCATTTACTTACCACAGAAGTTGCCAGTGCGTTGCCAATAACATTGGTCATACTGCGGAACATATCGCAGAAATGATCAATGGGTAAAATCAGGGCTACACCTTCCGGCGGAATTTTAAACATGGCACAGGTAGCCAATATCACTACTAATGATGCACGTGGCACACCTGCAATGCCTTTGCTGGTGAGCATTAAAACAATGAGCATGGTTAACTGTGTTCCCATATCCAAATGAATGCCATAAGCCTGTGCAATGGCAATGGACGCAAAGGTCATATACATCATACTTCCATCAAGATTAAAGGAATAGCCCAATGGCAAAATGAAGGAAACAATTTTATCCTTACAGCCAAAGCGTTCCAGTTCTTCAGTAAGTTTTGGAAACACAGCTTCGCTGCTGGTGGTTGAAAATGCAATCACCAATGGTTGTGAAATACGTTTCAGTAATACAGGCAGCCGTTTATTCAATATGATATAACCAACTGTAAGCAACACTATCCACAATACTGCAATACCGCCAAGAAAGGAAAAGAAATATTTGCCGTAAAAAATAAAAATTGAAAACCCTTTTGTTGCAATTACTGCAGCAATGGCTCCGAATACTCCAATGGGGGCAAACTTCATTACATAACCCACCATGTGTAAAATAATATGCGATGCTATATCCAGCGCTTTAATCAATGGTTTTGCATAATCGCCCATGGCAGCAGCGGCAATACCAAAGAAAATAGAGAACACCACAATCTGCAGGATCTCATTCCCTGCCATGGCTTCAATTACGCTTTTAGGAAACACATGCTCCACAAAATTCTGAATGGTGAAGGATTGTGTTTTACCGGCCAAATCTTTTACACTTTCTGCACTGGCGCCGCTTAAATCAATACCCACACCGGGCTTAAGCAAATTTACCAGCGCCATACCAATTAATAAACTTATGAGTGATGCAGAAATAAACCACAGCATGGCTTTGCCGCCCACACGCCCCACAGTTTTCAAATCACCCAGCTTGGCAATACCCACCACCAGTGTGCAAAACACCAGCGGTGCAATAATCATTTGCACCAGGCGCAGAAATATAGTAGTTAAAAGTTTAAGGTTTTTGGCAATGGAATCACTGGTTGCTGCATCAGCATTATAATAAATTAATGCACCTGAAGCAGCGCCAAGCAGCATTGCAATCAATATATACCATGTAAGTTTATTTCCTTTTCCCATATGGCTGGTTGAATGTGTCGCAATATACGGCTTTCGGTTGTTGATAGCATACGGGCCGCCGTTAATAAATCTTTTGATGCTGGTAAGAAATAAATCTCTATTTTGCCCTACTTAATTTTATAACCACAACCAAATACGTATGAGTTTATTTGTTAAGAAATCAATGTCTTCGCTTTTGTCGCAGGCAGCAGATTCTGAAAAAGGTTTAAAACGCACACTGGGCGCTACCAATCTTGTAGCGCTGGGTATTGGTGCCATTATTGGCGCCGGTCTTTTTGTAAGAACAGCCGCCGCTGCCGGCGGGCATGCAGGCCCAGCTGTAACATTATCATTTATTGTTGCGGCCATTGGCTGTGCTTTTGCCGGTTTATGCTATGCTGAATTTGCCTCCATTATTCCTATAGCCGGTAGCGCCTACACTTATGCTTATGCCACTATGGGAGAAATTATTGCGTGGATAATTGGATGGGCTTTGATTCTTGAGTATGCTTTGGGAGCCGCTACTGTTTCCATTGCATGGAGCGAATTTTTAAACAAATTGCTTGGCAACAGCATCCCGTATGAATGGTGCCACTCACCCTTTGAATCTGCACTGGATGCCAATAATGTATTACATCACGGATACATCAATGCTCCTGCTCTGATTATTCTTGTGCTCATTACATTGTTACTTATTAAAGGCACACAGGAATCGGCTGTAGTTAATGCCATTATTGTATTTGTAAAAGTGGCAATTGTACTGGTGTTTATTGCAATTGGCTGGAGTTTTATTAATTCAGATAATCATACACCTTATCTTATACCGGCTGATGCTCCTGATGCATTACAGGCAGATGGCACTCACTATTCTTATAAAAGTTTCTTTAACCATGGATGGGGAGGTGTTTTGAAAGGAGCTGCTATTGTGTTCTTTGCATTTATAGGTTTTGATGCAGTAAGCACAGCAGCACAGGAAGCAAAGAATCCGAAAAAAGATATGCCGATCGGAATCCTTGGTTCATTAGTCATTTGTACCATTTTATACATTCTCTTTTCGTGGGTGTTAACGGGAGTGGCACCGTATACTGATTTTGTAAAATCAGGTAAAGAAGCCTCTGTTGCTTATGCCATTGAAACCTATATGAAAGATTATTTATGGTTGTCTAAATTAATAACTGTAGGTATTCTTGCAGGCTTTTCATCAGTAATTCTGGTAATGTTGATGGGACAAAGCCGTGTATTCTACACAATGTCAGCAGATGGATTATTGCCCAAAGTATTTTCTGAATTACATCCCAGGTTCCGCACACCCTATAAGAGCAATATCATACTGTTTATTTTTGTTGGTTTGTTTGCAGCCTTTGTTCCGGGAAGTGTTGCCGGCGATTTAACTTCCATTGGGACCCTGCTTGCATTTGTTCTTGTATGTGCCGGTGTTTGGATATTAAGAAGGAAAGAACCGAATCTTGTTCGGCCGTTTAAAACACCATTGGTTCCTTTGGTTCCAATTCTAGGTATTCTTGTATGTTCGGCCATGATTTTTAGTTTGTGGGGAACAACTCTTTTAAGCGCTTTGGGCTGGATGGCAGCAGGATTGGGTATTTACTTTCTGTACAGCCGCCACCACAGTAAATTAAGAAACCCGGGTGAAATTTTACCACATGCTTCTGATTTTGAAAAACATTGATTCATTTGATTAAAAATAACAAAACCGTTCCGTTGTTTGCGGAGCGGTTTTTTTATTGACTCCCTTACAGAAACATTATGTAATTTAGGAGTTCAACTCCATAATTACATAAATTAAGCCCGGATAACTGTTGCAATTTTAATAAGAATCACATATTTTTGTTTATGCAATTTGGGAGTATAAGTCCAAAATTACATAACATGAGCAAACCCGTTCTTACAAGAAAAATGCTGGGTATTGCAGGTCTCCTGCTTAAGAAATACCCCATACTCACCATTACCGGGCCAAGACAAAGCGGCAAATCCACCTTTGCCAAAATGCTGAAACCTGCCTTTGAATATATTAACCTGGAAGACCTTGACCACAGAAGGTTTGCCACCAACGACCCCAAAGGTTTCATTGAACGCTATAACCACAATGTGATTTTTGATGAAGTGCAAAATGCACCCCAACTGCTTTCACAACTGCAGGTACATGTTGACGCCACAGGAAAAAATGGCGCTTACATTTTAACCGGGTCACAAAACTTTCAATTGTTTGAAAAAATAAGCCAGAGCCTTGCAGGACGCACCGCACTTTGCACTTTACTGCCTTTTTCTTTAGAGGAACTGAACAGCCCTGCATCAATAAAATCGTGGGAAGAACTATGCTGGAAAGGGATGTACCCCAGGCTGCATTATCAAACAATTAAGCCCGAACTTTTTTATCCTGATTATATCACCACCTATATTGAACGGGATACAAGGCAAATTATGAACATCAAAGACCTTGCATTGTTCCGCCGTTTTATGAGCTTATGCGCAGGGCGTACAGGGCAACTGTTAAACATGCTGGACATCAGTAACAGTTTGGGGGTTGATAATAAAACCGTGAGGCAATGGTTGAGTGTGCTGGAAAGCAGCTACATTATTTATTTATTGCCGCCTTTTCATAACAATTTTAATAAACGTGTGCTTAAAACACCCAAGCTATATTTTTATGATACGGGTGTAGCTTCTTTTTTACTGGGAATTCGCAGCAGCAACGATTTAAAAAATCATTTTGCACGTGGCGCTTTGTATGAAAACTTTATTATTAACGAACTGATGAAGAACTGTTATAACAAGCGGGTGCAACCGGAGTTTTTTTATTTCAGGGACAGCAATGGCAATGAAGTAGATTTGCTTATTGAGCAGGCAGGATTTACACATGCCATTGAAATAAAATCGGCTAAAACCATTAACGACAGTTTTTTTAAAGGGCTCAGCTATTACAAGAACCTTAGCACTAAAAAAACAAGAACCACCTGTGTATTTGGTGGTGATGATGCGTATGTGTACAAAGGACATCATGTTATTGGCTGGAAGAACCTGGAAGATATAGTGGTAAAATGACAGAGGTGATGAAGATTTTTTCTTTACCGGCACTTCACTAAATTTGCGGCCCGAAGCTCCTATCCCCTGAAGGGGATTTTTAACACTCAAAATAAATTGAGCGTTGAAATAAATGGGACTGATGAAATGTTGCTGAATAAAATTAATTTGTACAAGCCCGCCCGGCTGAACGCCGTTCGGACGGGAGTGCGACGCCACCACAGTTGAGTAAAGTAATAAAGCTGGTAACCAAAAACAAAGAACTAAAAACTTAAAACCGATTTTACAATGGGACGGATTTTTGAAGTAAGAAAGAGTACCATGTTTGCCCGCTGGGACCGCATGGCCAAACAGTTTACACGTATTGGTAAAGAAATTATCATTGCTGTAAAAGCAGGCGGGCCCGACCCAGGCACCAATGCAGCATTGCGCCGTTGTTTTCAAAATGCAAGAAGTGTGGGCATGCCCAAAGACCGTGTGGAAGCGGCTATTAAACGGGCGCAGGGAAAAGAGCTGGTGAACTATGATGAAATTTTGTATGAAGGTTATGCGCCGCATGGTGTGGCATTGCTGGTTGAAACAGCAACGGATAATCATGTGCGTACGGTGGCCAATGTAAAAAGTCATTTTAATAAAGGCGGTGGTGCATTGGGCAATAGCGGTTCAGTTGCTTTTCAGTTTAAAAAAATGGGTGTGTTTAAATTAAAGCCTGAAGGTTTAAATGCAGAAGAAATGGAACTGGAGTTGATTGATTATGGACTGGAAGAACTGGGTGAAAGCACAGGAGAGAATGGCGAAGATATTTTAGTGGTGCGTTGTGCCTTTGCTGATTTTGGCAATATGCAAAAAGCACTGGAAGAAAAAGGCATCACTCCTTTAAGCGCTGAGCTGGAATGGATACCCACTACTACTGTTCCTGTAACTGATGCGCAGGCTGAAGATGTAAGTAAATTAATTGAACGGCTGGAGCAGGATGATGATGTGCAGAAGGTGTTTCATAATATGGGATGATTAAAATTGATGAATGAATAAATTTTAATTGATAGTAAAGAAGGCTGATGATGAATCAGTCTTTTTTTTTGGGCAACTTGTTTTGGTAACTTTGAAACAAATGGAAAAATACATTGTACTTTTTGATGGCGTGTGCAATCTCTGCAGCAGCAGCGTGCAGTTTATCCTGAAGCGTGATAAAAAAAACAATGACTATCCGCTATTTGGAATTGAGCAATACCAAGGGTTCGATAATGTGGCGACCAATAGTCTATCAAATAAAT
>JAIEQM010000113.1 GCA_019747705.1 Chitinophagaceae bacterium
TTACTTATCCCAAATTGATTTGTTGTATCAATCAAGTAACAAATATGCACAGGTCAGAGACCTGCGCAAGAAAAGGAAGCAAAAAGAAAAGAAAGAAAATATCTTAAGCTCTTGCTGGCGCCCCGCCAACAAGTAAAAGTCAAATTGCTTTATTCAGGTTATTGGCAGGGATGCCAACAACAGCGTGAAATAAAAACGCCCAATCATTTATAGAAATCTGCTGTAAAATTTCTTTAAATTTGAGTATGACACAAATCGTTATTGATAAAAAGAAATACGTTTTAATTCCGCAGGAAGAATATAAAGCGTTACAAAAAAGGGCAACGCTTAAAACAAAGCCTGCTAAAACACTTTCCATAGAAGAGGCCCGTGCACACAGCAAAAAACTCATCCGCAAATGGGCCTCAGGAAAATAAAAGTAATTCCTTCTGCTGCAGAAAACATTGCATCCATCGCTTACTTCGTGGAGTCAAAAGGATTGGCTTCAACAGCCATCAAATTCACCGATGGAGTGTACGACTTCATCATTAAACTTGCCGATACACGAAAATCCTTTGTTCCTGCCGTGAACCTTCAAGAGCCATGCTTGGTTACAAATGTGTGACCTATAAAAGAAAGTATATTATCATGTTTCATGAATCTGATGATGAAATAATTGTTTGTGAATTTGTTTCAGCAAAAAAAATTAACTGGTAACTGTTTTGCAAAACCCCGCAAGATTGCCTCCAATAAATATCTTTGCCCCCATGCAAAAAACTTTCCTCTTCGATCTTGATGGTACTTTAATTGACACCATGCACTGGCATTTCATCACCTGGGAAGTGGTGGTGCAGGAGCTCGGCAGTCCGCTCAAAGGGGATGCACTCATGAAAGAACTCTATGGCAACGGTGCAGAACTCATGCATCGCTTAGTGCCGCACAGAACATTTACGGAAGAAGAAGCACGTAAAATTGTGGATGATAAAGAAGCACGCTACCGCAATTTGTATGGTCACAACATCACGGTGCTGGAAGGCGCACGTGAATTTTTAGAAGAAGCATTGAGCCAAAAAATTCCCATGGGCATTGGCACCGCCAGCAACCAGGCCAATATTGATTTTGCATTGGATTTTCTGGACTTACGCAAATACCTCAACGCCATTGTGGGGGCTGATGATGTGGAGTTCAGCAAACCGAACCCCGAAACATGGCTCAAACTGGCGGAAGCATTAAACACATCTCCTGAAAATTGTATTGTGTTTGAAGATGCGCCTAAAGGCATAGAAGCAGCCGCCAAAGCAGGTATGAAAGCCATTGCCATTACCGGGCATTATACTGCAAACGATTTCAAAGGATATAAAAACGTTTTGAAAATAGTTCCCGGCCTCAATGCTTTGAAAGTTAGTGAATTACTTTATCTTTAATTTTCCGGGTCAGACCGCTTGCAGCGGGCCGACCCGGAAAATCATTTACATGCAGCACATACTAAGAAAAAATGTTCTTATTGTTGTGATGTAAAAAATGGGTGGTGCCAAACCGGACAGGTTAAAAACAACTGATTTGAGAATTCTTGCTTCCATATTCTTCCTTTCCATTTTCCTGTTTAATATGGGTGGTTATCGGTTTGTAACCAACTATATGGAGCAGCAGCAGAACACACAATTGGAATTGCAGCTTGACAATAAACAATATGATGAAACTTCTTTGATTGAAATACACGTTCCGGTTTCATTGCCTTATCAAACGGACTGGAAAGAATTTGAACGGGTGGATGGTGAAGTGGAATTCAACGGTATGCATTACAAATTTGTTGAACGTAAATTAATGGGCGGTGAAATGATTTACAAATGCATCCCCAACCAGGAGAAAGAGCAACTTGTAAATGCCCGTGAAAACTTTTTTAAACTGGTGAATGATTTGCAAACACAGCAATCATCCAATAAAAAATCAGCACCAGCCAACCACACATACAAAACATTCAGTTTTGATTACTGCGAAAAATTCATTCAGTTTAAGCTGAATGATTTGGATGCAGCATTAAATAATTACTTCACACACTCAGCAGAAGCATTGCTTTCTGCATGTATCATTTCTCCTGAACAGCCCCCGGAAGTTTAACAGGGTCGGGGCGCTATAAGCGACCTGAACCATTTTCGATGCTCTTCAAAGTCTCCAGGCTTTGAAGCCTTATGCATGATGTCTCTGACATCATTAAAAAGAACATTAAAGAAAACAGTCTCTGACTGTTGGCATAGAACTGCAGACGTAATGCAGTTGCCCCGGCACAAAGCCGGAAACATAAACTGTATTTTAAAAAACTAAGATGAACAAGATTTTATACATAGCGGCAATCACCGTTTTCATGATTGCCTGCCAGCCAAAAGGTGATTATACCAAATTTACCAACGACCCGTTGCTGTATTCTAAAACAGTAAAGAAACTCAATAACATTGTGCTGGAAAATAATTTTCCGCCCATGATTGCCAGCCGCAATTATGTGTATGCAAGTATTGCAGGTTATGAATGTATTGCGGCAGGTGATAACAACTATCAAAGTTTGAGCGGACAAATTAAACACATGCCGCCCATGCCCAGGCCGGATACCTCCAAAGCAAAAATTGATTTTTCATTAGCTGCATTATTTGCATTTACCAAAGTGGGTAATGCCGTTACATTTCCTGAAGGAAGCATGATGGAATATTACAGTGAACTGAAACGCCATGCAGACTCTGCAGGTATGCCAGATGATGTAATGAACAATACGATCGCTTTTTCTGATACCATTGCTGCCAGTATTTTAAAATGGAGCAAAGGTGATAACTACCTGCAAACACGTGGCGCTGAAAAATACAATGTAACAGAAGAAGAAGGAAGATGGGTGCCCACACCGCCTATGTATGCAACCGCAGTGGAGCCGCATTGGGGCGAAATAAGAACAATGGTATTAGACAGTTCATCTCAGTTTGAAATTCCACGCCCGCCAAAGTTTGATGTGAAAAATAAAAGCAGTGTGTTTTATAAATACATGATGGAAGTAAAAAATGTGGGCGACAGTTTGAATGAAGAACAAAAGCATATTGCTGATTTTTGGGATGATAATCCATTTAAGATGAATGTGAGCGGGCATGTAATGTTTGCAACTAAAAAGTTTTCGCCTCCCGGTCATTGGTTGAATATTGTGGGTATTGCAGCCAAAGAAGCAAAAGCTGATTTTAATAAAACAGTAGCTGCATATGCTTTAACTTCCATTGCTTTCTTTGATGCATTCATTCGGGGTTGGGAAGAAAAATATACCAGCAATTACATAAGACCTGAAACTGCAATTGACAAATATGTAAACCAGGAATGGCGGCCATACATTCAAACACCACCCTTTCCTTCTTATGTGAGCGGCCATGCCACCAATTCATCAGCGGCAGCAGAAGCCATGACGAGTATGTTTGGCGATCAGCTTTCATTTACAGATACATCGTTGCTGGAGTTTGGTATTAAGAACCGTGTTATCAAATCATTTCGTGATGCAGCGGCAGAAGCTGCTATGAGCAGGCTATACGGTGGTATTCATTACCGTTTTGATAATGAACAGGGATTGGTGGTTGGAAAGAAAGTGGGTGA
The DNA here is from genome assembly GCA_019747705.1 of Chitinophagaceae bacterium. Taxonomy (GTDB): domain Bacteria; phylum Bacteroidota; class Bacteroidia; order Chitinophagales; family Chitinophagaceae; genus Lacibacter. Next base: position 3,595 of record JAIEQM010000113.1, read on the forward strand.
ATTAATTGTGCAACGTTTAAAACTGAAAAAGAATTAAGAATGCGGGAGGCGTTACTCTCCCCTCTCTGCAAGCAGAGAGGCCCGCCCGGATGACCGGTTCGGACGGGGGCCGGGGGTGAGTCAAATAAAAACATTAACAATGAAACAATTTAAAATCATATTCTTCCTTCTCTTCATAACGCATCAACTGTTTGCCCAAACAGATATTGATGCCATCATGATGGAGAAGAATGCATTTTGTGTTGGCCCCATGTACAGCTACAGCAGTTGGAAAAATTATTGGGAAGGAACCTTTAAGCGTGACAATCAAAATCTCGGAACTGTTACCACACAAATGTTCAGCGTAATGGGCAACTATGGTGTATCACAAAAGCTCAACCTGCTGTTTAATGTTCCGTATGTAACCACCAAAGCAAGTGCAGGACAGTTAAGAGGCATGCGGGGTTTACAGGATTTGAGTTTGATGGTGAAGTACCGGCCCATCAATAAAAAAATTGGTTATGCAAGACTGGCGGTTTACGGTATTGGCGGCATCAGCACACCCCTCACCAATTATGTGGCAGATTATCTGCCGCTGGCTATTGGTTTAAAAAGCAAAACAGCAATGGTGCGTTTGATGGTTGATTATTATTACAACAACAAATGGTTTGTTACCGCATCGGGCACTTATGTGTTTCGTGATAACATTACACTCGACCGTAATTCCTATTACACGACTGAACTCGTTTTGAGTAATAAAGTGTTTATGCCCAATGTAGCTACGTTCAACATTCGTGCAGGATGGCGTACTCAATACCTTATTGCTGAAGCAGTATTCAACAACATCACCACGCAGGGTGGTTTTGATATTACAAAAAACGATATGCCCTTTCCCAGCAACAGAATGAATGCAAGCAGCATTGGCGCCAACTTTAAATATGTATTTAAGAAGAAAGATCATTTGTCGCTCACGGGAGGTGCGCACCAGGTAATTGCAGGAAGAAACATGGGACAAAGTTTGAATCTCAACTTTGGTGTGTTTTATGTAATTGATGTTGGTAAAAAAGAAAAGAAAGATAAATAATCAAACTGCTTATCTCCTCCTTGGAGGCCCGCCCGGATGAACCGTTCGGGCGGGGACAGAAGACTGTTAAACGTAAACAATGACTGAATAGGGTGGCACTTCGGCTTCGCTCAGTGTTGAATAGAATTACAGAACGTACAAGACTTCCTTCGCTCAATAGTGCTTTGCACAATAGAGCTTCGGCAGCCGAAGAGTGCGACGCAACAGAAGCTTAATAGAAGTACAACACCCTGTAACAAAAAAACAAAACATGAAACTTCAATCAATCATACTATCAGCAATTACTGCCGCTGCTTTATTTACTTCCTGCAAAAAAGAAGTAATAAGCCGCACAGAAAATATTGCCGCATTAAACCCTGCAAGTCTTGATATAAATGCAGGCACATGGAAACCCATTTTGTTAGCCGGTCCAACGGAGTTTGCAGTAGCAGCGCCCGGAGCTACCAATGTGCCCGGCTATACAACAGAGATCAATGAAATTAAAAGCTGGCAGCAAAACATGAGCAATGAACAGCAAGAACAAATTAAATACTGGGGAGCAGGTGCAGTGTTGCGCTGGAATGAAATTACCCGTGCATTAGTAGCAAAATATAATTTGCCTCCTTATCAAAATGCTGATGGAACTTATCCCATACCTGATGTCAACAATCCATTGGCAGTAACAAAATATCCATTTGCCAATCCGCCATATGCAGCAAGGGCGTATGCATATGTGAGCGCTGCACAGTATGATGCATTGGCAGCGGCATGGTATTATAAAAAATTATACAATCGTTTAGCGCCTTACAAAATCAACAGCACGGTAAACACGATGCTGCCGCAAACTGATTTACCATCTTATCCGAGCGAAGATGCAGTGGTAATTGGTGTAATGACGGAGTTGCTGAAATTATTATTTCCCGGTGAGCAGGCTTATATTCAAAATTTAGCCACGGAACACCGCAATGCAAGAATTGCTGCAGGCATGAATGTTCGGAGTGATATGGAAGCAGGCGAAGCATTGGGTAAAGCAGTTGCACAAAAATTTGTAACACGTGCAAGAGCTGACCGTGCAGGCGCTGCAGTGGGTATTGTTAATGGTGTTGATTTATGGAAAGAGTTTGAAACAAGTGCAATTACAAAAGGTGAAATACCATGGATTAGCCAGGAGGCTCCCAGGCGCCCGCCCATGCTTCCTTATTTTGGAATAGTAAGAACATGGTTGTTTGATTCATTAACAATGGTTACAGGTATAAGACCGCCTGCACCACCATCTACTTCATCCAATCAGTTTAAAAAAGAAACAGAAGAAGTGCTGAACTACAGTAAAAATGCAACAAGAGAAGACATACGTATTGTACATTTTTGGGCAGATGGTGTGAGCACTTATACACCGCCCGGTCACTGGAATGCTATTGCAGCAGATGATTTTATTAAACAAAATTTCAGTGAAGTGCGCTGGGCACGGAATATGGCTTTATTAAATATGAGTTTGATGGATGCAGCCGTTGCCTGCTGGGATGCGAAATATGTTTATTACAATCCACGTCCATCACAGGTGAATCCTGCTATTAAAACATGGACGGGCCTGCCCAACTTTCCATCCTACATCAGCGGCCACTCTACCTTCAGCGGTGCGGCTGCAACTATATTGGGTCATATACTTCCCGCCAATAAAAACACTTATGATGCAATGGCCAAAGAAGCATCGCTATCACGTTTGTATGGCGCTCTTCATTACAGAAGTGATTGTGATGAGGGATTAAAATGCGGTAATAAAGTGGGAAGCTATGCTATTGCAAGGGCGCAAACGGATGGCGCCAATTAACGAACCGGACAAAATTAAAGAAGGCGTTTTATAAAACGCCTTCTTTAATTTCTTCCCACAAATCACGGTAGCACTGAGCGGCATAACTGCTGCGGGCAAACTCTTCAAGCGGTGCTTTATGCACACCCATCTTTTCCACATCACTCAAATAGGGGATATAATTTTCAAAGAAGCGCTTGTCTTTATAAAGTTCTTCCATTACTTCATTGTGCATATTGCGTCGCAGATCCGTCATGGTAAAGAAACAGGCCATCTTTTTAATGTCAATGGTTTTTTCTTTAAAGAAATCTTTTACCATACCATAGGTTCGTATAGAAAGTGTAGTGGGTATTACCGGCATCAGCACAATATCAGAAGCGTTAAAAATATTTTCAGCCAGCGAACTTAAACCGGGCGGGCAATCAATAAACACAAAATCATATTCATCCTTCAACTGTTTTAAAATGGTTTGCAGCCTTTTTTTGGATGCCTGCATTTCATCAATCATCACATCATGTGCTTTGGCGGTAATATCTGCCGGAATAATATCTAAGTTTTCATATTCCGTTGCCATGATGCTTTCGGCAATATCTGCATCCTTCCCCACCAGGTCTTTCATTACTATTTTTTGTTTGGGCTTGATGTTGTAGTAAAAAGAGGTGGCGCCCTGCGGGTCAATATCCCACAACAAAGTTTTATACCCGTCTTTTGCGGCCAAATAAGCAAAGTTGACACAACTGGCTGTTTTACCCACACCACCTTTTAGATTGAACAAAGCAAACGTAAACATGATTGATTTTTTTGATAAGGATGAAGATAAGAATTGTATATTGAAAATGGAATAATACTTACCTTTCCTGTAAACCCGTTGTAATTCATCCACCGCCCCTGGACTCACCTCCTTTTTTAACCATTTCATACTCAGCAACATGATTCAAAAATTACCGGGTGAACGCTGGAAAGAAGCCGATTTCCCCAACTCCATGCAAAAACGCTATGCCATCAGCAATAAAGGAAGGCTGGCCAGTTTTACCGGCAACTTATTAAAAGATGGAACCCTGCTGAAAGGGAGTTTGCAGGAGGGCTACCGTATTATGCGTTATACTGTTGTGAGCCGTAAGAAAAAGCGCTTTGAATTTGTGTTTTTTCACAAGCTGGTGGCTCTGCATTTTTGCAAACAAAAATCACCCCTGCACTCCAAAATCATTTTTAAAGATTTCAACCGCAGGAATATTGTGGCCGAAAACCTGAAATGGGTAACTGTAGCAGAACAATATGCACACAGTATTGCCAGCCCGGGTTATGCCAAAGCCAGCAAACGCAGGCATGAACCGGTGAAAGGGCCAAGGCTGGATATTGAAAAAGTGAGAAAGATAAAACGGGCATTGCTTGCCGGTAAAACGCTGAAAGAACTGGGGTTGAAATATAAAGTGAGCGATATGCAGATACACCGGATTAAAACGGGTGAGAACTGGGGGCACGTGAAGGTGTGATTACTCTTCTGGTTGTGAAAGCCACTGAATATCGTTTAAATCTTTTTGCCTTCCTGCTGCTTTCTTAGCGGCAATGAGTGTATTAATATGAACAACGGGTACTGCTAAATCCTCATCTTTAAAGTATGTAACCATTTTAAAACATTCATTAAAGTTGAAGTCAGACATTTTAGTCATTATATCAATGGCAACGGGTTTTCTTCCAAACCGAAATACATCATACTTTTCAGGAGACAGAAATTTTTCTTCTGTCATATCAAATACAGGCATACCAAATTCCCGAAATGCTTTTAATAGTTGCATATAATTTTCTTTTGTGCAATTAACCCAAATATCCATGCCCCCGGTTGTTCGTGCGTGCCCGTGAAAAACAACTGCATATCCTCCAACAAGCAGATACTGCACTTTATTTTTATTAAGCGCCTCAAGAAAATTTCTGAAATCCTGATGGAATATGTTAGCCATTGATTGATTTTCCCATGCTAAAAACTGTTTTATCCATTTTTGGTTCTTCATCGTTTGCATAGCCATAAGCAATGCTGTTAAGATAACGGAGTAAAAGCAGTCGTTCCTGCCAGTTCATGTTCCGGTGGTCATTCATACGCCTGTCAGCTTCTTCAAAAGAAAGGATTTCAAAAGCCGTTCGGTCCATTTTATATTCAGGCTGCATATTCTTTTTTATAAAGGTAAAATTTACTTTTCTATCTACGTTATTTCCTCATCTCCTCCAGTTCCTTCTGTAACCTGAACCCGTCTTTGCAAGCCGGGCAGGCATTTCATCTTTTCATTTCATCTAATTCCTTTTGTAATCTAAACATCTCATCTCTCAGCTTTGCCGCTTCCATAAAATCCAGATCACGGGCTGCTTTTTCCATTTGCTTTTTGGTTTCGGCAATGGCTTTTTCCATTTGCGGAATGGTTTTGTACACTTCCTGTTCTTCGGCAGCTATGTTTACCAACTCACCATCGGGTGCCATTGCATACGGCTTGGACGTATCATAGCCTTTAATATCCAGCACACTTGTTTGGCCCATCACCTGCTCAATGCTTTTAATAATGGTTGTTGGTGTGATGCCGTGTTCAATATTAAACTGAATTTGTTTTTCTCTCCGGCGTGTGGTTTCTTCAATGGTGCGGCGCATACTCTCTGTCATCTTATCCGCATAAAAAATTACAAGCCCATCCACATTACGTGCAGCACGGCCGGCGGTTTGGGTTAAACTTTTTTCATTGCGGAGAAATCCTTCTTTATCTGCATCTAAAATAGCAACGAGTGAAACTTCAGGTAAATCCAATCCTTCACGCAACAAATTCACCCCTACCAGCACATCAATTGTTCCCAAACGCAACTCTCTTAAAATTTCAATACGCTCCAGTGTATCCACTTCACTGTGAATGTATTTTGATTTGATGTTGATGCGCTGCAGGTATTTATCCATTTCCTCTGCCATGCGTTTGGTGAGTGTGGTTACCAATACACGGCCGCCTTTTTTTACACGCTTGTCAATTTCATCCAGCAAATCATCAATCTGATTCACACTTGGTCTTATTTCTATTGGAGGATCCAATAAACCTGTTGGCCGCACCACCTGCTCCACCAGCACACCGCCTGTTTTTTCCATTTCAAAATCATCAGGCGTGGCGCTTACAAAAATTACCTGGTTGAGCAGGTTTTCAAACTCATGAAAATTTTGCGGACGGTTATCCATGGCACTCGGCAAACGGAAACCATAATCCACCAATATCAGCTTCCTGCTTCTGTCGCCGCCATACATACCACTCACCTGCGGAATGGTTTGATGGCTTTCATCAATCACCATCAAATAATCTTTGGGGAAATAATCGAGCAGACAAAAGGGTCTTGTGCCGGGTTGTCTTCTGTCAAAAAATCTTGAATAGTTTTCAATGCCATTGCAATAACCGAGTTCACGAATCATTTCCAGGTCATAATCGGTGCGTTCTTTCAGCCGCTGTGCTTCAATATACTTTCCAACGCTTTTAAAATATTCCACCTGTGCTGCAGCTTCATCCTGAATTTCATAAATGATTTGCTGCATCATATCCTTGGGTGCAATGTATAAGTTGGCGGGGAAGATGGCTGCATTCTCCACTTTGGCAATACGTTTGCCAAGCTTTACATCAATGGTTTCAATTTCTTCAATTTCATCACCAAAGAAGGTAATGCGGTAACCATAATCAGCATAAGGTAAATTGATATCCACCGTATCACCTTTTACCCGGAAAGTTGCTCTTGTAAAATCGCCCTGGGAGCGGTTGTACAAACTGTTTACCAATGAATGCAGAAACCCCTGCCTTGAAAGCGTTTGTTTTTTCTGAATGCGGATGATACCGTTTTCAAAATCAACCGGGTTGCCCATACCATAAATACAGCTCACACTGGCAACAACGATGATATCTCTCCGTCCGCTCAGCAGTTCGCTGGTTGCATGCAGGCGAAGTTTATCTAATTCTTCATTGATGCTTAAATCTTTTTCAATGTACGTTCCGCTCACCGGCATGTATGCTTCCGGCTGATAATAATCGTAATAGCTTACAAAATAGCCCACGGCATTGTCAGGGAAAAATTGTTTGAACTCGCCATACAACTGTGCCACTAATGTTTTATTATGAGTGAGCACCAGTGTTGGCCTTTGCACATTCTGGATAACATTGGCAATGGTGAAGGTTTTTCCGCTGCCGGTAACGCCCAGCAATGTTTGATACTTTTCGCCATTGAGAATGCCTTCAGTTAACTGCAGAATGGCCTGCGGCTGATCGCCTGCGGGTTGATAGGGGGAATGGAGTTGAAAAGGCATGGGGTAAAAATATATAAAAAGTGTCTTTATAACTGTTTCTTTCCTCTTTCTAAATACCTGTTAATAGCTTCATCCAGTTCAAGTTGATTTTTATACAAGAACTCAAATGCTTCAACGTTTAAAGCCTGAGCAAAAATCTTCAAGATTTGTGCACTGGGAATATGAGATCCATTTTCATATTTACTAATTTGAGATTGACTCAACCCTGTCTCAATTGAAAAATTTTCTTGTGTAAAGCCTTTAAGCTTTCTAAAATGCTTGATTCGTTCGGCTGGCATAAGTTAATTTCTTTGTTAAACCAATAGTATACTCCAAAGTGTTTTAAATATTCCCACTAAAACGGGCTTTTACGTTGTTGCGGAATTTAGTACTCGAATAAAGTTTTATACAATTATTAAACTAGTGAATAAATTTATATTCAAATTACGTGACATGAAAACTAATTTCTACGAATTCTATGAACTTTGTACGAAACTGTTTCAAAAAGCTAAATTGACGGTAGGATTTTTAGTTTTACCTTATTACTTCGAAAATGAATATCCTTAAAGTAGTGGAACTCCCTTTTGTATATGAGGGTTGAGTAATGATTCTACTAATCGCTTATAAAATAAACTGTAAAGCGATTATCAATAGCTGTTTTCGAGTATGATTGACTGATGCCGATTTAACAGACTGCTAAACGGATAAATCTTTTGATACTTTGCTTCAGGAAGGCAGCTTTGCAATTTTTTAACAAAATATTCTTTTAACGAATAGGCAAAACCGAATACGGGGCGGACTTTCACAAAGTATTTGCTATCAAGAAGTCCTCTTAAATCAATTTCTAATTAAAATTTATTACCTATGGTTATCAGAAAAATTACAGCAGCTTTTTTTTTACTTTTAATTTTCTCATGTAGTAAAAAGCAAAGCTTTAATGCCACACAGGAAACAACTGAAGAAACTTATTTGTTAGTTAAAAACACACTTAAAAATGCTTTAGAAAAAAATAAACTGTATGAATCAAATTTAGAAACAAAATTTGCGAAAAGTGATATTTTAAAATTTAATTATAATGGGAAGGAAGTCTTAGTAATAAATGTTGATAAGTTTAAGAAAGAACAGCTTACTGCAGAAAATGAAGTAATTAAAGTCCCAACTGCTCAACAAACGTTGCGATTTAAAAACAAAAACGAGTACTTATTATTAAACAGTCAAAATCATTAGCGTTGCGTTTAGACTTTAAATAGTTCTTTGAAAATATTGTCAGTATTGAGTTTGCCGAGATTTTGACTT
>JAIEQM010000080.1 GCA_019747705.1 Chitinophagaceae bacterium
TGGCCTAAAAAACACCTCCACAAATGTCCACTTGGAAAAAACCACTGTAAAATAGCTCCACAAATGTCCATTACGCCTAAATTGCCAATGAAAAATGTGCACTAAAAACTGATTTTACAAAAAACACAAAATAAGTGTGGATAACCTGCCTTGTTTTTTAAAATTTTTTAAAAATCAGTTTTTAAGAGGCTGAATAGTTACAAAACTCCGTTAAGCGGCGTTTTTTTTATTACCACCATCAACCAGTATTTCCTAAAAAATTTCCAATCAACCAACCACACCTCTTAAGTATTCCTCGTTCATTTGTTGTCTTTACCATAGAAATAACGCAAGCAAATAATACCTGCAATTGAATTACATTTGAAATTCTCAAAACAAGCCGCCCTTCTGCAACAATGAAACCATTTCAGCTTATTATTTTTCTGATGTTTGCATTATGTGCAGGGGCGCAGCAGTTCACCATGCAGGGGAGTGCAGTGCAGGCAGGTTCTTATACGTACACCATTACAGAGGATGCGCTTTCGCAGGCAGGCATGGTAACAAATGTTTATCCCATCAAACTCAACCGGAATTTCACCATCAAATTTCAGCTCAACTTTGGAATAAAAGATGCATTGGGTGCGGATGGGTTTGCTTTTTTGCTGAGTAATGTTTGTTCACCACCGCTTACAGTTGGGAATGGATTGGGAGTGCTGGGTATCAATAACTCAATTGCAATTGAGTTTGATGATTGGGATAATGGCTCCACCTTTGATGATAACAGTACAGATCACACAGGTATTTATGCTGATGGGAACCTCAGTCCTGCAGGAAGTATTATTGATGGCGGAGTGTCGCCTGTTTGCTTACTCAGTGGCTGTGGTAATGTGGAAGACGGGCAATGGCATGATGTTACTGTTCAATGGGATTATCTCAGCGCCACATCTCAAAAAATAAATATCTATTTTGATGGAACACTGAGAGCAAGCTCCACACGCAATCATATTTCCGAGCGGTTTAATAACAATAATATTGTGTTTTGGTCTGTATCAGGTTCCACCGGAGGGAACAGTAACCTCCAGCAGTTTCGTGTGGAGCCCAACAGTAATAATGTTATCAATGCCTGTGTTGGAAAAATATTTACACTCACAGCACCGGAGTTGGGCACAGGATATAAATGGAGTAATGGCTCTTTATCTGCAACTAATACGGCCACATTTACAGTAACGATTAATGAAACCATTACCTGTACTTATAAGGATTATTGTGGCGTACAACGTACCGTAAATTTTTTGATAACTGCCAACCCTAACCCTGTGGCAACGGTGAGCAATGTTGTATCATGTGAAGCAAATCCTTTACCTGTAAAAGCTACAACTAATATACCCGGTACATATAATTATGTATGGACAGTTCCTGCGTCAGTAGCTAATCCCGGCAATGTTGCTTCCTGGAACCCCGGTGTAAGCGGAACTTATTCTGTTGTTGTTACCAATACTGCCAGCGGATGCAGCAGTGCCAGTGCATCAGGTACAGCAACGGTTATTCCTGCCATTAAACCTATGTTTACATTGATTGATACCATTTGCAGTGGTGAGCTCATTCCTCCTTTGCCTTCAGTTTCTTTAAATGGAGTGAATGGTACATGGTCGCCGGCAATCAATAATCTTGTTACTACCAAGTATGTATTTACACCGGTTACTGCAGTATGTGCCTTTAAAGACAGTATGGTGATTGCTGTAAAAAAACCGCCAACGGTTGATTTAGGAAACAATCAGAACATTTGTATTGGGGAAACTATTTTATTGAAACCTGCTGTTACAGGTATTGGTTTAAATTATGCCTGGCAGGATGGAACAAAGGATACTGTTTACAAAGCAACAGCAGCGGGTACTTATACAGTAACTGTTACCAACAGTTGCGGTGCAGATGCAGATGCAGTGGATTTAAAAGAAACTGTTTGCAAAATTTTTATTCCTTCTGCTTTTACACCCAATGGCGATGGGTTGAATGATCTGTTCCAGATTAGCGGAGCTGTATTTGTAAAAGATTTTACAATGCAGGTGTTTAACCGGTGGGGGCAGTTGATCTATACAACGAATAATGCGTTTAATGGCTGGGATGGAACTTATAAGGGTAATGTTCAAAACCCCGGTATTTATAATTACAAAATCAGTTACACTGATATTCAAAATGGCACGGGGGTACAAACAAAAGGTAATGTTGTTTTGCTGCGATAACTGTTTGAATGAAACAGAAGATTTAATTACTCGAAAACCCGCCTTCTTCCGCCAGTGTAACATCACTGTAATCTTTTACTATATTATACAATGTATCTCGCTCCACCGGTTTGCGTTTTACCTGTTTAATTAAAGCAACAAGTTGTTCTGTGGTCATAGTAGGAGTTTGTTCTTCGCTACCGGCCATGCTGTAAATTTTAGTGGTATCATCAATAGTGCCGTCAATATCATTTACACCAAAAGAGAGCGTCATTTGTGCATTGTGTCTCCCCAGCATAGGCCAGTAAGCTTTGAGATGCGGAAAGTTATCTAAGAACAAACGTGCAATGGCATACATCTTCATATCCTCAACCACAGTGCTTTCAGCCACATGGCTCATATCGTTGTCCTGGTTACGGAATTTGAGCGGGATAAATGTTTGAAACCCTTTTGTTTCATCCTGAAGGTTTCTCAACCGGCTCATGTGATCAATACGGTGTCCGTATTTTTCAATATGGCCATACAGCATGGTGGCATTACTGTGCAATCCCAGTTTGTGTGCTGTTTCATGAATCTTTAACCAACCATCCGCATCCACTTTATCTGCGCAAATTTTTTCTCTTATTTCAGGGTGAAAAATTTCTGCACCGCCACCCGGTATGGAATTTAAACCGGCATCTATTAAAAATTTCAATCCTTCTTCCACACTCACTTTTGCTTTACGAAACATATAATCATATTCAACAGCAGTGAATGCTTTAATATGTAAATCAGGCCTGTGTGTTTTAATGGCTTTTAACAAATCGGCAAAAAATTGCAAATCCATTTTTGGGTGCACGCCTCCCACAATATGCACTTCTGTTACAGGCTGCCCATCATATTTCTGAACCATGTGCAGCATTTGTTCAATACTCAGTTCCCATCCTTCATCCCGTTTGGCATAGAGCTTTGAGTAAGAACAAAAATTACAACTGAACACGCATACATTCGTGGGCTCAATGTGAAAGTTGCGGTTGAAATAAGTAGTGTCGCCATGCATGCGTTCACGCACATGGTTGGCAAGGGCGCCCACAAAAGGAAGATCTGCTTTTTCAAACAGTAAAAGACCTTCTTCTTCTGATATGCGTTCGCTGTTATAAATTTTATCAGCAATGTTTTTTAAAGCAGTATCAGTTGATGCAGTTAAAACAGATGTGATTCCTGTATGCATGTTCCGTTTCTTAAATGGGGTTATTAATTTTTCTGTTTCATTCACTCACAAAAAAGCGTAACTCTTTGCAAAGTTACGCTGATAAGTGTAAGCAAGCTCAATGATTCTAATTCACTTTTATCACTTTGAGTGTTTGTGTGGGCTGTGCACGGTACACTACCTGTATGGTGTACATGCCGCTGCTCATACCGCTTAAATCAATCTCCAGGTAATTGGGCCCGAAGTTGGTGCCGTTTAATCCGAGTGCAAAACGTTTTTGCCAAACCAGTTTGCCACTGTGGTCATACACATTTACAAACTCTACGTTAACCGGGTTGGGATATTGCTGCAAAATCACTTTATCACGGAAGGGGTTGGGCGTGGCCATAATACCCTTTCGTTTTAAATTGGGATTTACATCTTTGGTATAAATATTAATATCGTCAATGTAAATATTGTTTTCAAAGTTGGTGGTGTTTCTGAAAACCACCTGTATATTGTCAGCAGTGGCATTATTGAAATCACCAAGAAATACTGAATCTCTGCGCCATTGAGATGCGTTGGGCACATAAGAAGTATCAACACCCACATTGCCGGTGGTAACCAAATCTAATCCCCATTTTTTGTAAACGGATGTGTAAGTAGCGCCACAATCTGCAGTTACCAGCACTTCAAGCGTATCAGTTGGGTTATTGGCCAAATCCGGTTTATTAAAGGTTGCTGCTGCTACCTGGAAGGTTACAAATGCAGAGTCCTGGCCTTTAACAGGAATAAGAGGTGAATACATCCAATCACTTATGTTATTAGCACTGTATTTAAAGTTGTCAATAAACATGGAAGTAACTCCTGTTTTTGCGGCTTTGGTTGTTCGCTGCCATGTAATTCCTCCATCTGTATTAATGCGCTGCCATAAAAGCGGAGGAAAGGTTGGATTTTCAAAACTTTCAGTTAATGGCGCTGTGGTTATTGCATACACTACACCGCTCAGTTTACCGGTATCATTCGCAACTTTCTGATCAGCGCTTCCATTGGGGTTTGAGGTGTAAACAATAAGATTAGAATTTAATCCATTGTTCAATGGCATATTGTTCAATAAAATATTGGCGGTGCTTTGCGGTGCAATACTTCCCGTCCATGATGTAGTTGTAACGGGGCCTGTTCCAAAACGTGCAGAGAGTGTGAGTGAAGTAATAATATCAGTGCCCGCATTTTTTACAGTAATAAATGGTCTGTAAGTACTGCTGCAGGTATAAATATAATTGGTGCTGCTTCCGCATAAATCATAAAATACATCACGGAAACGTTCAAACCGCACATCACGGGCATTGGCAGTTACCGGTGTGCAGCCATCAGAAGTAATTAAACCTGCCATCCACGGATTGGCAAGCAATATAGCTTCCATACGTGCATACTGCCCGGGTGTGTACATCACCATGGCACGGTCGTCCACATAATCCATATAGTTCATCCACATAATACCGGGAGGTGATGGTGAACAGGCATCAACAATAACAGAGTCTGCACGTGGTGCACCAAAAATACATTTTAATTGCGGGGGAGTATCAGCCACACCATCATCATCACTGCAACTTTGTGTGCCATCACAATTATTAGGCCCCCAAATATGTATCAGGTCAAAGAAATGACCAATTTCATGAGTGGCCGTTCTTCCCAGATTAAAAGGCGCTACTGCACTTCCGCCTTTACCAAATGCACGAAAGCTGTTTACAAAGCCACGTTCATTTAACGGATACTCTGTTAATGGGTCTGATCCAAAAAATGAATAACCTAAAAATCCTGATGGCATCTGGCAAACCCAAATGTTGAGGTACTTTGTCGGGTCCCATGCATCACTACCGCCCTGGCAGGTAAACTTAACAGGGTCATCATCGCCGGGAGCTGATTGCGTGGATGATGTTATTCGAACGATGCCGTTTGTTGCATCGCCACGTGGATCTCTTTTGGCCAAACAAAAACGAATTTTGCCTTTGCCAAATCTTGGTTTAAAAGCAGCGGGTATGCGTGTTGAATCAGCATTCAATCCTGCATAATCTTCATTGAGCACATCTAATTGTGATTGTATTTGTGCATCTGTTACAACAGAAGGCTGACTCAATACAACATGCACCACAACCGGTATATTGTAAATGGCATTGGTACGCAGTGCGATTTTTAGTTGATTAAAACGCAGAAGCGTTTGTTTCCTGTTTTCCTCAGTTTGTAACAGGAGTTTTGGATTTTTACGAACTGCTTCATCAAACACAGCCTGTGTGCCGCAACGGTGACTGCCGTTCATAAAAGTTGCAGATGAAAATGGTTTTTGCTTTTGAGCTGTTGCTGTAAAAGTTGTTACCAGCAAAAAAACACCTGCTATGCTTTTCAATATATTCATAGAAATGGTTGAAGCTGTGAATGTACGATTTAGCTGCAAAAGATGCGTCATTTTCAAGGTAAAGACATTGGACTGTTACCGGCAGGGTGCCTGTGTTGTAAAAACATTTATCTTTCGCTTTAAAAGGATACTTACAACCAACTAAATCATTTGCTGATGACTATTAAATTACGGCTCATCTTTATGAGCTTTCTGCAATTCTTTGTGTGGGGTGCGTGGTTAATTACGATCGGAACCTATTGTATTAATGGTAAGGGGTGGAGTTACCCTCAGTTTGGTGCCATCTTTTCAACACTGGCCATTTCATCTATGATTATGCCGGCACTGGTGGGTATTGTTGCAGATAAATGGATGAATGCAGAACGACTGTACGGGTTGCTGCATATTTGTTATGGATTGATCTTGTTTTTTGTTCCTTCAGTTAATGATCCTGCTATCCTGTATTATTATATTCTTGCAGCGATGCTTTGTTATATGCCCACAATTTCTTTGAGTAATGCAGTGGCTTATACCATTTTAAAAAATAATAATTACAATGTAGTAAAAGTATTTCCTCCCATACGTGTATGGGGTACCATTGGTTTTATTATTGCAATGTGGGTAACCAATCTCACAGGCAGCAAGGCAAATGGTAACCAGTTCTATATTGCTGCAGTGTTCGCAATCATTCTTGGCGTGTATTCCTTTACACTTCCTAAATGTCCACCACAAAGAACCATTGCAAAAGACGCTTCTTTTATTGAGCAGTTGGGGTTGAATGCGTTTAAATTATTTGGAACTTATAAAATGGCATTGTTCTTTCTTTTTTCCATGTTGCTGGGCGGAGCGCTGCAATTAACTAATATGTATGGAGATCAGTATCTCGACAGCTTTAAGCAAATTCCTGAGTATGCCAGCTCACTCGTTGTAAAATATTCTACAATCATTTTATCCATTTCTCAAATTTCTGAAACCTTGTTCATCTTAGCCATCCCATTTTTCTTAAGACGGTTTGGAATAAAGAAGGTAATGCTGTTTTCCCTGTTTGCCTGGGTGCTCCGCTTTGGTTTATTTGCTTATGGCAACCCAACGGATGGGTTGTGGATGATTATTGTTTCCTGCATTGTGTATGGCATGGCGTTCGACTTTTTTAATATCTCCGGTTCCTTGTTTGTTGAAACAACCACTGATTCAAAAATACGCAGCAGTGCCCAGGGCTTGTTTATGATGATGAGTAATGGAGTGGGAGCTTACCTGGGTACAATCATCAGCAGTTGGGCTATTGGTAAATATTTTATTTTGCCCAATAAGCAAACTGATTGGCATGGTGCCTGGCTGGCTTTTGCTGTTTATGCGTTGGTGGTGGCTTTGTTGTTTGGTTTTTTGTTCAGGCACAAACATAATCCTGATGAACTGGGTGCGGTGCGGCATTAAGCTACTTCGCTCATTACCGGTTCCGGTTCAAATTCTTTTTCATCATCTGTTTCCAGTTCAACACGGTGCAGGATGTCTTTTAACCCTGCCAAACGTTGAATCATGTAAGGAACAGTATCCAGCCCGCTTACAAACTTGAGGATATAGGTATAGATGCCAATTAAATCGCCTGCCTGCATGGCAGCGCCATTGGTTTTGGATGAAATGATGAGGGAAAATGAAATAATCACCATTACCATCAGTTCCATTACGCCAAAATTCCAGGCTTCCTGGTTGCTTATTTTAATTTGCCATTTCCGTAATTCGTTATAATGATGATTGATGCGGATGGTGTTTTTAGTAGCCAGCACATTTACCTGTTGCTCCAGTTCATCATTTTTGTTTTTATTGAGCACACGCATGCGTTTGCCATAAAAATAACTGGCAACGGTAACCGGTATCATCATACTCAAACAAAGCAATACCACCTGCGCATCATAAAAACAAAGCAAAATGAGGGAACCGCCAATATTATAAATGGCTTCAATTACATAGTTCAAATCAAACTCCAGAAAATCAATAAACTCCCTTGACAACGTTGAATGAGCGCTGAGTTTGGAAACATCTTTGGTTTTATTACGGCTCATGAGCCTTGTAACTAAAGAAGTATAAATTTCTGAGTAAGTTCTTGAATCATAAAGGTGGCGGATGGTGCCGGTTACCACCCAAAGCAAATGGGCGCCTACCAAGTAAAACAAACCCTGATAAGAACCTTTGATTAAGCCATTCACAGCTTCCCCCAAAAAATAGGGGCGCAGGAGCAGTCCCAGCATTTCAATGGCAAATAAGCTGTAGGTAAGCAGCAATTTGTATTTGTGCTTTTGCAGTATCGTCTTTATAATCCAAGCGCCGGGCATAACGGATTGTCCTTTCTTTTTTAAAACGAATAATAGACTTTGCAGAATCACCAGGGTTTAGTGCCATTAAAAATAAAAATGGCTGGGTTGTGGTGGTAGTAAGTAACCTGGTTGGGATAGCAAATACAACGCAAATTTAGGGAAATGGGCAGGGGTTAAGGTTAAGCCTTCCTCAAATTTTGTTCACGCTGGGTAACGCTGTTGCCTGTAATACCTGAAATAATTTTCCGGCAATTGAGTGCACCGCATTGACAATCAAATGTTTTGGCGCTTTCGTTTAACAGATAGGCGTAATCCATTGTGAGCTCTTCTCCAACGGAAATTGGCCGAAGGGCTGTTAAATTTAGTCCGATATAGGCTGTGTTGGGATTGCAGGAATGGTTCTGGGGGGCCCACTCCGACGGGTTACTGTCCCACAAAACATATACTTCTTCGCTCAAAGGAACGGCGTAATGTTTGAATAAAAGTTTCTCTTCGGGCAGCCAGTTTTCTTCAACAAAACGTTTGGTAACAATTCGCTGCGGGCGTTCTTCTCCTTTAAAAATGACTTCACCTGTGGCAATCGGTTGTGTAGCATAAATTCCAAAACCGGCAATACTGTTGCCCTTCATTTTGTATTTCTTTTGCCGGCGGCGGTGGCGGGCAATGCCTTCATCAATAATTTGTTTGAGAAAACCAGACTGGCCAATGCCATCCAGTTTTAAAATATAATCGGCGCTGCCTTCATAACCATCTTTATAAAAAACAGAACAGGTAAAGTTGATTTCTAAGAAATAAATCTTGCCGGTTTCATTCATTCTAAAATCCATGCGGGCATAACCAACGCCACCAAAGCTTCTGAAAATACGTTGAGCAGCTTCTGTTAATTGTTGTTTGATGGCAGGGTCAGTAACTGCAATGTTTGATTCAGGATGAAGTTCTGATGTTTTAAGTGCGTATGTTTTATACGTTCTTCCTTCGGGAAAAATGTATTCAATGGGCTGAAATACTTTGCACTTCTTTTCATTTTGTGCATCAGCCGCTACCAATACAGTAAATTCTCTTCCCTTAATATATTGTTCTGCTAAAAGCTGCGGATATTCTTTTAAGAGATGATTACATTGGTGCTGCAGTTCAATAAAGCTGTTTACTTTACTGCGTTCATCAATACCCAAACTGTCGCCTGCTTTGGATGGTTTAATAAACAATGGATAGGAAAGATGTTTGGTTTCAGCTTCAAGATCATCCGTTGATTCAATCAATGCGTACTCAGCTGTGGCCACACCTTCAGTATAAGCCACATATTTCATTAATTCTTTTGGGGGATCGTATAATAAAGTGTTGGGCCCGGTAAATGGAAGATTTAAAAGCTCCATGGTGTAGATAACGTCAATAGAAGGAACTTCCCATTCCAGGTAGCCTTCACACAAATTCACAAAACAATCAAAACCCTGTTTGCTTAACTCTAAAAGCTGTTTGTAAGTAGTGAGCTTATTAAGAAATACATGATGAAACTCAACACCGGGTAACAAATGAGATATGTTACGTGGCGGATCGTAATACTGGTAATCAACTGCCGAAGTGGAATAGTCTGGTTGTAAAACGCAAATCTTCATATACTATGCCCGTTGCTGCCTGGCAACAACAGTCTTTTTTTGTTTGCTTTTATGCCGCTGCAGCGCATCCTGCAATATATGAAGAATAACATTGGAATAGCTTTCATTGCTTAAACGAACAATGGCGCCGATAGAAGTATAATTTTCATCTTCACTTAAACCGCACTGGGCATTTACTTCCAGCACATACAATTTGCCGGTGGTTTTATCCATTCGAATGTCCACACGGCCGTAGCCTGTACCCCCAACTGCACAATAGGCTTTCCAACTCAGGTCCATAATTTTTTTATGGAGATGGGAGGGGGGCAAGTGATATTGATAAAAATCTTCTTCTTCGCCCAATGATTTTTCTTTTTCATAGGTTTCCCATAAACGGTCGAAGGATAAAAATTTTTCCGTATCAGGAAGGTCTTCATGAAAAATACGCTCTACAGGCAGGTACACTTTTTTGTTTCTTGGTGTATGATAGCTGCCGGAAATAAATACAGTGTACTCCGGCCCGTTAATAAATTCTTCCGCCACCAAACCGCCAAATGTAAAATCCCAGCCATGGTATCCTTCAAACAATTCTGTTACCAATGTCTTCAGTTCATCATTGGTATGCACTACATTCTTTACACCCAGTCCCATACTGCCACCGCTTACTGCAGGTTTTACAATCATTGGGCTGCCCACTTCATCAATCATTCCGTTTAATTTCTGATTGGCATGATGAATGGGTTGCCAGGCTGCATGCGCCACACCTGCTTTATCAAACAACTCCTTCATAATGATTTTTGAAGTGGTGTTGTCATAAAACAACGCATCGGCTCCTGTATAAATTAAGTTTTTTTCGTTGAGATAATGAATAACTGAAACGCCGGGTGTGCCATTTACTTCATCGCCATCACATAAGTTTAAAACAATGGGCGTTTGAAAAGTGGTGGTGGCCGCAATATCATTAATGACTGATTTAAAGTTATCCTGGGTAACCGGTTGCCATTTCCAGTTAAGGTTAAGTTCTTCAAATACCCTTGTGTATTCATCAATGCTTTGGGAAAAATCGTAGTAATAATCAATATTGGCATCATTGGTTACAAGATGCGGGGCCAGCACCCATACAAAGAAGGGTTGCCCTGTGGAGGGTAATGAATTCAATGGGTTTGAAAGCATACTGTAAAGTAAATAATTAATCTTTTAATTGCATACGTTTTTGCTGAATAAAATTGGTGAGTTTATAAGTATCCAAAACAGCAGGAGCAATATTCTTGGCGCCTTTTATTACGCCCAGGCAATTGGCGCTGCCGCATAAGCAATTAAAAGGTTCGGCCATATCCCATTCTGTTGACGGGTAAAAAAATGTAAACTCATCACCGGGGGTAATGGGTTGCAATGCTGTTAATTCCATTGTGGATGTATTGAAAAATACATTGGGGTTGCAGCTATGGTTAATGTACTGCAGGAACTCCGGTGATAAAATAATGTGCTGATCATTGGCCACCTGCACGGTGTATTTAGAAGGTTGTTTGTGAATTTCAGAAGATCCGAAGTTGGTGATAATGTCCCCGGGTTGATAAGCCCTGGCGGATACCAGCAGATGATGATTGCTTTCGGGCTGAAGGAGTTTTTCAGCAAAGCCATGATTGCTGATAACCACAGTGGTAATGGTCGTTGTGTTCATGAGCGGGTTTTAAGTATTATTAAATGAAATTAATGATAGATGTTAAATAATGATGAAGGTTTAATAAGATGTTGAATGAATGTGAATAAATCTTTTGGGATATATAAACCGCTCAGGAGTTTGAAACGGATTTTATAGTAAAGCCGGCAGGCTCAGTTTTAACAGAGCATCCTTTATTAATATTATTAAGTTTGTATCACATTCGGCTATAAACAGAAAAAGCATGATACTAAAAACAAAGTTTCGTTTCTGGGCATTTTTGATGTGTGGATGCTTTGTAGTATTAAGTTTCATTCTGCCTCTTTTTTTTACATTATGGATTGCTGATATGAACGCAGAAGTGCCTGTGATGGCTTTGTTTGCAATTGGATTACTATGGTTTACCTGGTTTTGGCTTTTATCAGGTGAATTAAGAACAAAGGCGATTGCTGCAGAACTGAATCCGGAATTATTAACCGTAAAGCGTTTTATGGGATTAATACCTTCGGGAGTATTTAATTTAAAGTGAATTTGATGGCTGCATAACTTGTTTACTGCCATCCGAAACCGGGTATTATGAATATCTGTATCTGATAAAGAATGGCAGTAAGGTGATTAAATTTTCTCAATTCTATCATGGCAATTATTCTGATACTAACTATTTCTTAGGATAGGATACATAAATACCCTGTCTTTGTTTGATGGCAACAACGATAAAAGTAATAAGCA
>JAIEQM010000146.1 GCA_019747705.1 Chitinophagaceae bacterium
CATGTATTAAGCCTGCCGCTAGCGTTCATCCTGAGCCAGGATCAAACTCTCCATTGTAAATGTTGTTTGATACTGACATTGTTAACTTTGAAATTAACGTGTCGTTTATCGAATTTTGTTACGCTTGTTTACCCGTTCTAAAATAAATTAAAACGTTGCTGTTGCTTCCAATCTTTCAAAGATCTTTTGTTGTTTTTACTACCCGTTTTTTGAACGGGAGTGCAAAGGTAAGGGGATTTAGATTTCAACCAACTTTTTCTGAAAGTTTTTTTCAGATTATTTTCAAACTCAAAGATGTGAGATTTTGATTTTTTATTGGAGAATTGACCTTGAAAACCTTTCTAAGAACTGCCGCTTTTTTCATTTGCGGGTTGCAAAGATAAGGGTGCAGTAAAACACAAACCAAACTTTTTGACTTCTAATTTTTCCCGCTTTTCTATAAGTCAATACTGCATTGCGTTTGAAGCTAAAAAAAGTTTGAAACTATTTTTCAAACTGAGTGTCCGGGTAGTTCACTTTACACAAAAAGAGGCCTTTTGCAGGCGCTGAAAAATCGGCTGACGCCTGCTGAGGCGAGCTGAAAAGTGATTGAAAATCAGAAATGGACTTGTTGCCACGGGCTGTTTGAAGCATACTCGAAACCAGCGCCCGAACCATTCCCCTTAAAAAACGGTTGGCTTTTACATGATAAATCATCATACCCTCTTCCTCCGCCCACCTGCTTTCCTCAACGGTGCATTCAAAAGTTCTTACCTGTGTGTTTTGACGTGAGAAAGAAATGAAATGCCTGTTTTGAAGAACGATGCCGGAGGTTTGATTTAGAATCGCTTTGTCAATTTTGAAGGGAAAGAACCAGGCCCTGTCCTGCAGGAAAGGGTCTTTTTGAAAATACATGTAGTACTTGTATTCCCGGCTGATGGCATTAAAGCGGCAGTGTGCATCATCAGCTACCTGCTTTACCGATTTCAAAACAATATCTTCGGGCAAAATAGCATTGATGTTATAAAGCTGACGGCTGTTAAACTCCTCTTCCCAATCAAAATGGAAATAATTTTGCAATGCATGCACGCCGGCATCAGTTCTTGAAGAGCCGGTTAATTCAATGTTTTTCTTAAAGAAAATTTCAAATGCCTTTTCTACTTCTGACTGTATAGTGATGGCATTCTCCTGTACCTGGAAGCCACTGTAGCGCTCTCCTTTATAACTCAGTTCCAGGAAATAACGGGGCATACTTCTTATTGATTGGGTAATAATGCCAGGAAACGTTTTTTGTAATAATCATCTGTTATTGTACCGGCAAGCGATTTAAAAGAGTTGAAATCTGTTACAAACGGAAGTGCAGCATCATAAAAGCGATAACGCCATTCATCTGTTAAAAACAATACAGCAAGATTTTTTAACTGAGCTGTTGAAAAACATTTGGTTTTAAAAACCTTTTTTGCTTCCGTAACCATTGCTTCTTCTTTTGACTGTGCTGCCATTTTTTTACGAAGCTTCAAAAAATCATCATCATTGGCTTCTTCCTTGCAATTACTATTAGGAATTGAAGCCGGTTTCGTTGTGGTTTCTGTTTTTATTTCAGGTTTGATTTCTTCTTTCTTTACCTGAGCAGTTGGTTGTGTTTCCTGAGGTTTTGTTTCTTCTTTCTTTACTTCAGGAATGATTTGAACAGGAGATTGAGGCAATGGTGTTACTGCAACAGTATCTTTTTTCTCGTCTTTTGGTTCCTGTTTGCTTTCCTGAATTATATTATTAACAGCAGATGAATCTGCAGCAATGAATAAACGAACAGTATCTCTCATACCATTGGCTTCTACTACTTCAAAAACCCAATCACTTCCTTCCCTGCTATTGAAACGGCGCAACTGATTGACCGGAGATTTGGGCGGGGCTGTAAAAACTGGTTCCTGAATTACCGGCTGTTGCACTGCTTGCGGTTGTGTTTTAGGCGAATCAACCGGTGGTTTTGAAACAATCACTTCTTCTTTTTTAGGGGTATCTGTTTTGGGAATAACAGGCTCCTGCTTTTGAGGAGGATTAATTTTTACCGGTGGGTTTTGAACAACTGCCTGGGGTATTACTTTTGGAGTATCTATCACTACAGGCTTTTCTTCTTTCTTTACTGTAACAGTTTTAACGGTGCTATCCTGCGTAACGTTTGAGAGCATATTAGCAAAAGGATCATCTGCCGGTTTAACTGCGGTTGTTTGATTAGTAGCAGGCAGCGATTGGCTGGTAGCAGCATACACAATAGCAGCAGTTTGCAAATCAAATAAACCCCATCCTTTATCTGCAAAATTTTTGATGAGGTAGCCCTTTTCTGTTTTATCAATCTTTACCTGGAACTTTTGCTCCGGTTGCTGAGATTGGGGAAAGCCCACTGAAAATTCAACAATCCCATCATTGAGTTTACTGAGAATGATATACCCGCTGGAAGTGGAGCTGATAATTTTACTGTTGTATTTAATATAAAATGGCTGCCCATTATCTGACTGCAAATACACAAAATGACTTAACTGTGCAAAAAGACCCGATACCATCAATTGCAATGCAAGTGTGATGAACCAAAAACGCTTACTTCTTAATTTCTGCATTGGACAAAGCTAATTTTTTTTGTTATATGTACAGATGATGAGATTCATTTTTTGAAAGTTGCTTGGATTTGCTGCTTTTGGACACAATAATAGTTATTACAAATTCATGCCAAAAGATTGAGGTGGGGTATTGGCCGCTAATTGTGCTCACAGACACAGATTGAATACAAGTATTTGGCCACAATGACTATGAATTGAAAACCAGAGCTTATCTCAAAAGTGAAAATGGAACACGAAGAACACCACGAACCACAATGCACACAAAGAAAATCCTGCGATTTTTAAGGTCATTTGCCTGTTGCGCTGCCTTTTTGGATTCTATCCTGCTTTTAAAAAGAAATTTTTGAGATAAGCTCTACTTAAATAATACTGTTTGAATTTACGGAACAGCAATGAATTTGAAACCATAGATGCCATGGAAACGGAACCATAAAACGGCTTGGTGCCGAAGCTTCGTTCGGCATTTCGCTTCGCTCAACAAAATCGCTGCCATGAAACAAATGGCTGACCCCATCTTCACTTTTATCAGCATAACAAACCTTTTATCAAAATATCTTGAGAACTCAGTGTACCCGGCTAACTTTACGGCTCAAAAAAAATTACCAATGAATAAACGAATCTTATTAGGAGCAATGATGCTTATGTTTGTTTCTTTTGTTTTTGCCCAGGAGCCGGCGGCGCAGGATACAAGCTGGAAAAAAATATACAGGGCCTCTGCTGAAAAAAAGCATGACCTTATACACACCAAATTAGAAGCAAGCTTTGATATTCCCAAGGCCAATATGTTTGGTAAGGTTTGGCTTACATTGAAACCGCATTTTTATGCTACCAATGAACTGGAACTGGATGCAAAAGGCATGGATATTAAAGAAGTTTCTATTGTAAAAGGATCTACCAAAAGCAAACTGAAGTATGATTATGATGGTTTGTTTTTAAAAATAGCGCTGGACAAAACCTATAAAGGAGGAGAAGCTTACACTGTTTATATTGATTACACTTCCAAGCCCAATGAATTTAAAACAAAAGGCAGTGCAGCCATTACAGATGCTAAAGGTTTGTACTTTATAAACCCCAAAGGTGATGAAAAAGATAAGCCCACACAATTCTGGACACAGGGCGAAACAGAAGGAACCAGTGTATGGGTGCCAACTATTGACCGGCCCAATCAAAAAACAACGAATGAGTTTTACATTACTGTTCCCGCCAAATGGGTAACGCTTAGCAATGGAAAGCTTATGAGCCAAAAACCCAACAGCAACGGCACCAGAACTGACTATTGGAAAATGGATTTACCCCACTCCCCTTATTTATTTTTTATGGGGGCAGGTGAACTTGCAGTTGTAAAGGATATGTGGAAAGGAAAAGAAGTAAGTTATTATGTTGATAAAGAGTATGAATCAGTTGCCAGAAAGATTTTTGGATTAACGCCTGAGATGATGACCTACTTTTCAAAAATTACAGGTGTAGAATATCCCTGGATAAAGTATTCACAAATGGTGGGGCATGATTATGTAAGCGGCGCTATGGAAAACACAACAGCAACTTTACACCAGGAAAGTGCGCAGCAGGATGCAAGAGAATTGGTTGATGGAAATGGATGGGAAGGTACTATTGCACATGAGTTGTTTCATCAATGGTTTGGTGATTATGTAACTACAGAAAGCTGGAGCAACTTAACACTGAATGAAAGTTTTGCCAATTACAGTGAACTGCTGTGGAATGAATATAAATATGGTAAAGACGCTGCAGCTTATACACAATACCAGGCGATGAGTGGTTATTTACAAAGCGGAAGTGAAAAGAAGGATTTAGTACGTTTTTATTACAGTGATAAGGAAGATATGTTTGATGCAGTAAGTTACAACAAAGGCGGACGCATTTTACATATGCTGCGCAATTTTGTGGGCGACAGCGCTTTCTTTAAATCATTAAATCTCTATTTAACCACCAATAAGTTTAAGAACGGAGAAGCCCATCAGCTTCGCCTGGCCTTTGAAGAAGTAACCGGCAGAGATTTGAACTGGTTCTTTAATCAATGGTATTTTGGAAGTGGCCATCCGGCGCTGGATATTAATTACAGTTATGATGAAGCCACGCAAAAAGCGAAAGTGATAGTAAAACAAACACAAAAAGATAAAATTTTTAAACTGCCGGTTGCAATGGACGTGTACAATGGAGCAACTAAAACAAGATACAATGTGTGGGTGGAAAATGCAGTTGACTCATTTGAATTTGCCAGCACCACTAAACCCGATCTGATCAACTTTGATGGCGACAAAGTATTGCTTTGCACCAAAAAAGAAAATAAAACGCTTGACAACTATATTCACCAATACAAACATGCGGGTTTGTATTTAGACAGAAGAGAAGCGGTTGATTTTGTAAGTAAGAAATTAGATGATTCCAGGGCTGTTGAATTGATGAAGCAGGCATTGGCTGATCCGTTTGAACGCATCCGCAACCTGGCGTTGCAACGTATTGATGTAAAGAAAGCCAAGCTGATGGAAGCCGTGGAACCGATGGTAGTAACGATCATTCAAAAAGACCCCAAGCATATTACAAGAGGCCTCGCTGTTGACAAGCTGAGTGAAACCAAGAAGGCTGAATATAAACAACTCTATACTTCATTGCTAAATGATTCTTCGTACACACTCAGCGGAAGTGCTTTAAATGCGCTGGAGAAAGTTGATGCCGCAGCAGCCTTGGCCGAAGCAAAACGTTTATCTAAAACCCATGCCAAAGGAAGTTTAAGTGAAGCCATTGGAAGTGTATTAATAAAAAGTGGTGATGAAGGCGCCTTTGATGAAATCATCAGCGCCTACGGCAAAATGGCATTGTCACAAGCAAAGTTTAACTTAACATCATCTCTCGCCAATTTCTTAGGTATCATCAGCAATACGGATAAAGTAAAACGTGGTGTGGATGAGATTGTGAAATTCCGCAATTCTATTCCAGAACAGTTTGGCGTAACACCTGTTATTGATAACATGCTTAAAACTATCATCGGTAAAAAAGAAGCTGCCAGGA
Organism: Chitinophagaceae bacterium; assembly: GCA_019747705.1. Lineage (GTDB taxonomy): Bacteria > Bacteroidota > Bacteroidia > Chitinophagales > Chitinophagaceae > Lacibacter. Next base: position 5,622 of record JAIEQM010000146.1, read on the forward strand.
AAGAAGCAGGCGCTGACGCCAATGCATTACAGGAGCAGATTGATTATGTGAAGAGCAAGATTAAAGGATAAGTTCTTAGTTCCATTGTTCTTAAGTTTTTTTAGATTCGTTCAGTAATTGAACGGCTCTTTTTTTGAAATTTTCCGGGAAGTTTGTTTTCCAAATCCTTCTAATGGAACTCAAATTTCAGCCAAAAAAAATTGTATTTAGTTTTTTAACACATCAAACAATCTTTAGCCTGATGTGTTGTTTTATACAATATGATTGTTATCATTAAACCAAAAAAAGTTTTTGATTCTATCTTAACTTTGAAGACTCAATCATACAACATCAACATCAAAACTATTTAATCACATCTCACAATAAATAAACATGGAAAATAACAGCACAACAACCAACGGAGCAGGCAAATGCCCTTTTACCAGCGGCATGTTAAAGAAAGGCGCAGGCGGCGGAACCAGCAACAGAGACTGGTGGCCCAATCAATTAAAGCTGAACATTCTTCGCCAGCGTTCTTCTTTATCCAATCCCATGGATGAGCAATTCAACTATGCCAAAGAATTTCAATCGCTTGATCTGGCAGCAGTGAAGAAAGATGTTTTTGAAGTGATGACCAGCTCGCAGGATTGGTGGCCTGCAGATTACGGACATTACGGCCCCTTCTTTATTCGTATGGCCTGGCATAGCGCAGGTACTTATCGTATTCATGATGGACGTGGAGGTGCTGGCAACGGCACACAGCGTTTTGCACCATTGAACAGTTGGCCCGACAATGCCAACCTTGATAAAGCACGTTTGCTTTTATGGCCTGTGAAAAAGAAATACGGCAAAAAATTATCATGGGCTGATTTAATGATTCTTGCCGGCAACTGTGCGTTGGAATCAATGGGCTTTCAAACATTTGGTTTTGCAGGCGGACGTGAAGATGTGTGGGAACCTGAAGAAGATATTTACTGGGGCAGTGAAACAGAATGGCTGGGTGATAAACGTTATACCGGCGACCGTGAGTTGGAAAATCCATTGGGCGCTGTGCAAATGGGTTTGATTTATGTAAATCCGCAGGGACCTAACGGTAACCCTGACCCGATTGCTGCTGCACGTGACATCCGGGAAACATTTGGACGCATGGCAATGAATGATGAAGAAACAGTGGCGTTGATTGCAGGTGGTCACAGCTTTGGTAAAACACATGGCGCTGCTGCTGAAAGTAATGTTGGAAGAGAACCTGCCGCCGCAAGTATTGAAGAACAAAGCATGGGCTGGAAAAACAGCTTTGGCAAGGGCAATGCAGAAGATACTATTACCAGCGGACTGGAAGGGGCATGGACCACAACACCCACCAAATGGAGCAATAACTTTTTTGAAAACCTGTTTGGTTATGAATGGGAATTAACTAAAAGTCCCGCAGGTGCACATCAATGGAAACCGAAGAATAATGCAGGTGCAGGCTTGGTGCCCGATGCACACGTTGCAGGTAAAGCACATGCACCATTTATGTTGACTACTGATTTGAGTTTACGCTTTGATCCTGCGTATGAAAAAATTTCAAGACGCTTTTATGAACACCCTGATCAGTTTGCAGATGCATTTGCACGTGCCTGGTTTAAACTCACACATCGTGATATGGGACCAAAGGCACGCTATCTTGGAACAGAAGTGCCAACGGAAGAATTGATTTGGCAGGATCCCATCCCTGCTGTTGATTATACATTGATTGATAGTAATGATATTGCTGCTTTAAAAACAACCATTCTTTCAAGCGGATTAACAATTGCTGAATTGGTTTCAACTGCCTGGGCTTCTGCTTCTACTTTCCGTGGAAGTGATAAACGTGGTGGCGCTAATGGTGCACGCATTCGATTAGCTCCGCAGAAGTATTGGGAAGTAAACAATCCTGCACAGCTTGGAAAAGTGTTGGATGCGCTGGAAAAAATTCAAACAACATTCAACAGTGCACAAAGCGGAAACAAAAAAGTTTCATTGGCTGATGTTATTGTATTGGGGGGTTGTGCTGCCGTTGAACAGGCAGCCAAAAATGCTGGTGTGAACATTGCCGTTCCGTTTACAGCTGGCCGTAATGATGCATCACAGGGGCAAACAGATGTGGAATCATTTGCTGTACTGGAGCCTCATGCTGATGGTTTCCGTAATTATAAAAAAGTAAAGAGCGGTTATACTGCATCCACTGAAGAAATGCTGGTTGATAAAGCACAACTCTTAACACTTACTGCGCCGGAGATGACAGCGCTTGTTGGCGGAATGCGTGTACTCCATACCAACTATGATGCATCACAACATGGTGTGTTTACAAAACAAAAAGATACACTCAGCAATGATTTCTTTGTAAACCTTTTGGGCTTTGGTACAATTTGGAATGCAACATCTGATTCAAAAGAAACCTTTGAAGGCCGTGACCGTAAAACAGGCGCTGTTAAATGGACGGCTACAAGAGCTGATTTGATTTTTGGTTCCAACTCCGAGTTGCGTGCACTGGCTGAAGTGTATGCCTGTGAAGATGGAAAAGAGAAGTTTGTACATGATTTTGTGAAAGCATGGGATAAGGTGATGAATTTGGACAGGTTTGATGTGAAGTGAAAAAGTGTTTGATTTGATATTTAGAACCGCTTGGCTGAGAGGCTGAGCGGTTTTTTTATTACTTAGAGTTATACAAAACTGTTGAATTAAAAATCTAAATTTGTCAAAAGCATCTTACTTATCATGGAAGTCTCAAATCCTTTTCTGAATTTTTTTGATTTAGAGTTAGAAGATATTGATACTTTAGTAATAAAGGAAACGTATCACAAAGACAATTGCTTTATTTATCACAACGAAACTATTATTGGCGGTTTTATATTAGTTAAAAAGAAAAAAGTAAAAACTCTTCTGAAAGTATCATTTTACAAATCAAGTCTTGACGGCAAGTATTTACCCAGATTAGAATTTAGAAAAGAAAATAATAGTGGCGGGTCAACAAAGTCAAAAGGAAATGACATAATAATTTCATTTACAGAAGGAGATGCAGCAAGGGCATTTTGGAAAGTAATTCATTTTTTACAAGGTTTTAAAGAATTAGTTGATTTAGGCGATTTTCATTCCAAATATCAAGCAGTTAGTTTTGATTCTTATTTAGTTGACTTCAAGAATAAAGCTCAGGCTGAAAAAGTAAAAGAACTTGTGACCTTAGCCGAAACCATTAAGCTAAGTGATACAGACATTAAAGAGCTTTTATTTCCTCAAAGAAGAAATTCAATTCATTGGTTTTATGCTTTTTTAAAAGATTTACACAATCAAAAAGGTGAAAGAGCTTTTGATAGCTATAGAAATAAGCATTCGCTTACAGAGCAAGGTGAAGAGGCTATTTGGCATCATTTTCTAAAAAAGAATGATTGGATAATTGGATTAAACGTGGATATAAAATTTATCAGAGACCTTTTATCAAAACAAAAAGTGGGGAATGCAAACTCAAAAGGAATAGGTAGTCCCGAAGTTGACTTACTTGGCCTCTCTTATTTCACAACCCTTATAGAGCTGAAAACAAGTAAAACAAAGATTTTCAAAATTGATAAAACAACAAAATCCAGATCAAATACGTGGGACTTTTCAATTGACTTTATCGAAGCGTATAGTCAAGTCCTATCTCAACGAAGTGAAATCACTGAAAACAAAGAAATAATTACAGATGCAGGAGTTATAGTAGATACCAAAGAGAATCGTATTCTTGACCCAAAGGCAATACTTATTATTGGAAACAGAAATGAAGAGTTCCCGCATATTCGAAATACAGAGTATGATACGAAAACGGATTGTTTTGAAAGAATCAGGAGGGATTCCGGAAATATTGAAATTGTAACTTATGATGAGCTTTTTGAAAGAGCTTATTATATTGCTTTTACTCATAAACTGCCAAAAGATTGGTATTTGCTTCACCCTGAAGATTTTAAAAAAAATGTTTTGAAGGTGAGTCCTGTTTAGTTGAAGATGAGCAAAAAAAACAACCAAAAAAGCAAGTAATTTCATTACAAATGTCAAAAAAAGTAAACAAGGCAACAGAAGGCTTTAATGAAATACTCCTTTACACCACACCCAATGGTAAAGTGAAGGTGGAAATTTTTTTGCAAAACGAAACCATCTGGCTCACCCAGCAAAAAATTGCTGAGCTTTTTGGTGTACAGCGGCCTGCTATTACCAAGCATCTGAAAAATATTTTTGAAACAGGCGAATTACAGGAGAAACTGGTTAGTTCCATTTTGGAACATACCACTCAACATGGGGCAATTGAAGGCAAAACGCAAGAAACAAAGGTGAAATATTATAATCTTGACGCCATCATTTCAGTGGGCTATCGTGTAAACAGCAGCCAGGCAACAGCATTTCGGATTTGGGCAACTGAGCGGTTAAAAGAATACATCATCAAAGGTTTTACGATGGATGATGAGCGATTGAAAAACCCGCAGCATATTTTCGGTAAAGATTATTTTGAAGAACAGCTTGCCCGCATAAGGGATATACGAAGCAGCGAAAGAAGGTTTTATCAGAAGATAACCGATATCTACTCTGAATGCAGTGCCGATTACAGTGCTGATAATGACATTACTCGAAAGTTTTTCGCCACTGTTCAGAACAAACTGCATTGGGCAATAACAGGGCAAACCGCAGCCGAACTAATTGCAGCAAGGGCCGACAGCACAAATGCAAACATGGGTTTAACCACCTGGAAAAATGCACCCAAAGGAAGCATCAGAAAAACGGACATAGGTATTGCCAAAAATTATTTGAACGAAAAAGAATTGGATGGCCTCAACAGAATTGTTACAATGTACCTTGATTTTGCAGAGAACCAGGCAAGAAAAGGTGTGGTGATGTATATGAAAGATTGGCTTGAAAAATTAGATGCCTTTCTGCAATTTAATGAAGAAGCCGTTTTACAACACCAGGGCAAGGTTTCGCATGAAGTAGCTTTGGCACTGGCAGAACAGGAATTTGAGAAATACAGAATTGTTCAGGATAAATTATTAGAATCAGATTTTGACAAGGCTGTCAAAAAAATGAAAAAGAAATAAATTCTCAATGTTCGCTCTTTTTGTTACAAATGCTTCAAATACACTTCCCTGTTATTTAAAAAATTCTTTGTGATGAGATAATGCTCCGTATCCTCATAGGCCACCTTCCGCATTTCTTCTTCATTAATTTCATAGATGCAGGCACCGGGAATACCCATGAGCAATGGTGAATGTGTGGCAATAAAAAACTGGGCTTGCTCTGTTTTTACCGTTTCAAGAATAAAAGAAATTAATGAAAGTTGTTTAAGTGGTGATAAAGCAGCTTCCGGTTCATCAAGCAAATAAATTCCTTTGCCCTGAATTCGGCTGTATAATATTTTTAAATACGCTTCGCCATGCGAATAAGCCTGCATATCATCTCCATAATTCTTACGCATGTTGTGTAACTGAAAGTTCATGCTGTTGCTCATTTGCTCAATAATAGCATCATCCACTTCCCCTTTGAGTTCATGCAAATCTGCAGCAATACGGTTGCGTGCCTGCTCCACACCATTAATAAAATCGCTGAAATCTTCTGCACGAAAGAAAAAACCGGAAGAAGTTTTACGGCTCCATTCTATATGTACATCTTTTTTAAGTTTTAACGCTGCTTCAAAACCAGCTTGGGGATTGTAATTATAACCATCAATCAACGGAAGATTTATTGTTGCTCCAATTGTTTCAAGTAATGTGGACTTGCCTGTTCCATTATCACCCACAAAAATCGTAACAGCGAAATTGGTGTTGATGTTATTTGCAAACTTAATGGCAGGAATGCTGTAAGGGAACGGATGTTCTTTACTGGTATTGATGGAGAGGGAATTAATGAAGATCATTGGAAAAGATTAAAACTGCTTTTCAAGTATATAAATCAGTATTCTTTTGGCAACCGCTTTGTATGTTTAACAAAAAGAATACGAATTATTTTAGAGTTAACCCTGTAAGCAATACGATATTTATGTTTTTCAAAAGCACGGTAAGAGCCATCGTTATTTCTTTTGTATTTATCGGGAGCGTAATACTCAGGATCCCTGGGAGATTTTTCAGCAGCAACAATAATGTCCTTTAAAACCTTTTCAGCATTCTGCGGAGAATCTTTACTGATGTATTTGTAAAGTGAATACATGTTCTTTTCCGCACGTCCCGTCCATACAAGCTGGCGCTTTTTTATTTCCATTGCCTGATTTTCTTTTTAAAGGCATCATTTGTTATGTATTCGCCCCTTTGAAATTCAGCTTCAGCTTCTTCAAGTTCTTTATTGTATTCTTCAATTGTTAAACGCTCTTCCTGTTCAATATCATCCTCCAGCAAAGTATAAATTGCTTTAAGTTTTTTGTTATCGGCAACCTCCAAATAATCAATTAGTTTTTTACGGATGGCTATTGCTGTCATACTATCAATACTCCGGTAAAAATTCAAGCTCGTAGTCTGCCGAAGTTCAGGCATTGGTTATAAATACGTTTTATTTTTC
>JAIEQM010000075.1 GCA_019747705.1 Chitinophagaceae bacterium
TTGCATCTGATCTTGGCTTTGGTTGTATAATATCAAAGATAACAAGCAGTTAGCGTTTTTGAGCAAGCCCTAAATAGTAGCACAAATGTTGAGGCTTATTCCGGCTGCCCAACTTGCACAAAACCTTTTGTTAGCTACAGTAATTCTCTTAATACTGCCAAAAATTCTTTTCCATCTCCCATTTTCATTTTATTGCTGTCGTCAATTATGTAAGGAATTCCATTTTCAATTTTTCTAACAATCCCATTTTTGTCTAAAAAAACGTTTACTGGAAATGATGTCATATTCAAAGAGTTTGTGAATTTTTCAGCATTTGCAATTTGTCTAAATGTGAACCTGTGCTTTTTAAAGAAGGCTTTTGCTTTTTCTGTTTTCTCGTAAGTGATTGCTATGAAGTTTACACTGTCTTTAAGTTGAGATTTTATACTGTTTAATATTGGCATTTCTTCAATACAAGGTTTGCAAGTAGTAAACCAAAAATTTATCAATGTCGGCTTACCTTTTAAGTCTTTGATAGTAATTTTTTTATTGTCTAATGTTGTTAATAATGGTAAAGGAAACTCCTTGTCCAAATAATCGTCTGGCTCAAAGGATTTTGTTTCTTTAACTTTCGGTTCGCCGATTTTGATGTCCCATTTATAACTATAAATTAAGCTGTCTTGATTTTGACGAACTATTTTAAAGTTGTCCTTGATTAAAACTTTTACATCTTTTGATGGAAGTATACTTCTTAGCTTTTCTATTTTAGCATCCTTCATTTTGTAGTATGCAACTGTATCAACTATTTCTCCTTCGTTTGTTAAAATAAACTTTGCTTGTCCAAACGTAAAAGCAGATATCAAAATAGTAACTGTCAAGCAGAGTAATTTAATTTTCATTGATTTATTTGAATTTATGGGGTTTAATATTATTGTAGCTAACATATCTTCTGAATAAAGGAAACCTTATTTCACCACCTGGAACTTTCCGCTTTCAATGATCTGCCCGTTGCGGTCGGCCAGTTGAAATATATAAACACCACGGAAATAATCACTCAGGTCGATAAGTGTACGGGGCGTAACATTGTTGTTTTCATATACTTTTTTCCCGATAAAGCTGTAAATCTTAAAGCTGTAGTTGGACATATTTGACTGTGCAGTAAACTCAAAATTGATAAAGCTGCTGGCAGGGTTGGGGTAGAAACGAACCACTTTTACAGGGTTGCTCCCTGCACGGGCTACCTGTGCTGAAGCTGCTGCAGAGCACAGGAGGATAATGGATAATATTAGTAAAAGGCGTTTCAACGCTGTAAATCTAATTTTATTACCTGCAATATACAAGCTTTTTCCGCACATTTTCTTAAAACCAAAAGGCAGGCCATAAAAAAAGCCCGCCCCGCTAAGTGTAAAACCTTAACAATTTCAGTTTAAAGCCGCCAGTTTTGCGTTAATCGCTTCAAAATTGGGCAGGTCGCCGGCACTTTCCAGTACTTCTGCATACTGCACAATTCCATCTTTATCAATAATGAAGGCGCTGCGTTTCGATACACCTTTCATATCCAAAATCCAGTCCTCATAAATAGTACTATAGCTGCGGCTGGTTTCTTTATTAAAATCACTCAATAAAGGGAAATTATACTGTTGCTCTTCTTTAAACTTGCCCAGTGTAAAAACAGAATCAACTGAAATGCCCAGCGCCTGTGCATGAGCATTGTTATAGCGGCTTATATCGTCCCGAATACTGCAGAGTTCCTTGGTGCACACTCCGGTAAATGCCTGCGGAAAGAAAAGCAGCAGTACATTTTTTCCCCTGAAATCAGCCAGGGAAACTTTGTTTTTATCTGAATCAAAAAGAGAAAAATCAGGGGCCTGTTGTCCGATTGAAATACTCATAGTTTTTTAGTTTTCTGAATAAAACAGCAACCGGGCAATAATGTTTTAATACTTCAAAAAAATAAAGCCCCTTTGTAAAGAGGCTTTCAGAAATAATCAATTTCAATTTATTGTTTGCGGAGTTCCAGGGTTGTTAGTTTGCCGTTAATGGTTTGGGTGGCTTTTACCCAGTTCCAGTTGTTATCAGCAATTTTCCAAACACCCTCCAGCCGTTGTAATGCAGAGTTGGAATTAGCAGGGTAATCTGATGTAATCTCCCGTTTGTACCCATCGCCCTGCCAGGTTCCGGTAGATTCTGTTGCGGCATTTTTGATGGCATCCACAGTGCGGTTACTTTTAAATTGAAATGTATACCCACTGAATTCAGAGATATAATCGGCACCGTCAGAATAGGCGGTTACTGCCCATCTTCCATCGGTCATTGCTTTTACAATAATATCTTCGGCAATTTGCTCCTGTGTTTTCTGAATTAATTTTTTACAGCCACTAACGCCCAGCAGCAGTAAACAAACGAATAAGGTAAATACTTGTTTCATAGAATTATTTTGGAAGCTTAAAAGTACTGTTTGGTATGATAAAATCAAAGACACAAAAGGTTTTAGTCCTGCTGTTAAGAGCTTTTTTGGCACAAGGCCGCTGCTTACCTAACGCTTCCGTTTGAATTATCTTATTTTTATCGCATGCAAATTGGCAATTTTATCCACACACTGGAGCAATGGGCGCCGCCCTCATTACAGGAAAGCTACGATAACAGCGGCCTCCTTACCGGCAACCTTTCCCTGGAATGTAAAGGCATTTTAATAAGCCTTGATGCTACCGAAGAAGTGATTAACGAAGCCCGGAGCCGTGGCTGTAACCTGGTGATAGCCCACCACCCTATTATTTTTAAAGGTCTCAAAAAAATTACCGGCAAAACCTATGTGGAGAGGGCCATTATTGCCGCTATTAAATATGATATTGCGGTTTATGCCCTTCATACCAATCTTGACAATATTATCAGTGGTGTAAATGCGGCCATGGCGCAAAAACTGGGTTTAACCAATTGCAGCATATTACTCTCCAAGCCTAATCAACTTAAAAAGCTGTTTACGTTTGCTCCGCAGGAACATGCTGAAACGGTGCGGAAAGCTTTGTTTGCCGCAGGAGCCGGGTACATTGGTAATTACAGTGAAACCAGTTTTAACACACCCGGAACAGGAACCTTTAAAGCCGGTGAAAACGCCACTCCGTTTGTGGGTGCAGTGGGGCAAAGGCATGAAGAGCCGGAAGTAAAGATAGAAGTGATCTTCCCTGCATGGGCGCAATGGGGTATTGTCAAAGCTTTAAAAGAAGCCCATCCTTATGAAGAAGTGGCCTATGATATTGTGAGCATTGATAATGATTTACAATCTGTTGGGAGTGGAATGATGGGTGAGCTTTCTGAGGCCGTTCATGAAACAGCCTTTCTCCATTTACTAAAGGAAAAATTCGGGCTGAAGCTCATAAGGCACACACCTCTTACGGGGAAAATGATTCAAAGAGTGGCGCTTTGCGGCGGATCGGGCAGTTTTTTAACTGCCAGAGCCTTGAGCGCCGGAGCAGATGCCTATGTAACTGCCGATGTAAAGTATCATGAGTTTTTTGATGCTGAAGGAAAGATGCTGCTGGCCGATATTGGCCATTGGGAAAGTGAACAATTTACAATTGACCTGATTCATGATTTCCTGAAAGAGAAATTCCCTACCTTTGCCGTCCTTAAAACGGGGGTGAAAACGAATCCTGTGGAGTATTTTGGGTGAGTATCGAATAGAAGGCAGACAGATAGCAGAAAGTACAAACAGGAACAAGAGCTTGTATATGCCCAACAGAATTAAGGCAGTACAAGCCCGCCCGGCTGAAACCGTTCGGACGGGAGTGCGACGCAACTGAATTCACATATTGATTCAGAAGCTGGCTACAAAAACAAAAAAATAATAACATAATATGGCTGCAACAAAAGAGTATTCAGTTGAAGAAAAATTGAAAGCCCTTATTCATCTGCAAAAGATTGAAAGCAAGCTGGATGAAATCCAGATTCTGAAAGGCGAGTTACCAATGGAGGTAAAAGACCTGGAAGATGAAATTGAAGGTTTGAATGCACGCAAGAACCGTATTGAAGAAGAAATTAACGGTATCCAGGAGTTTATTGAAGGCCGTAAAGAAGCAATAAAAGAAGCGCAGGCTTTGCTCAAGAAATATGAAAAGCAGAGTGAGAACGTAAAAAATAACCGTGAGTTTGAAGCCATTAATAAGGAAATTGAAATGCAGGGGCTGGAAATAAAACTGGCTGAAAAACATATTAAAGATGCTACAGAAGAGCATGCTGAAAAAAGTGAGATTTTAGAAAAAGCAAAAAAGGGGATTGCTACAAAAGAAAAGAACTTAGAGCACAAGAAAGGTGAACTGGATAAGATTATTGCTGAAAACGAAAAAGAAGAAACACATTTCCGCAAGGAAGTTGCCAAATCAAGAGAGTCTATTGAAGACCGCCTGCTCACCAGTTTTGAGCGCATCCGCAGCAGCTACCGTAATGGTTTGGCTGTAGTACCTATTGACAGAGACAGTTGTGGTGGTTGTTTCAATACCATTCCTCCGCAGCGCCAGAGCGAAATCCGTCAGCATAAAAAAATTATTGTGTGTGAAAACTGCGGACGTATTTTAGTAGATACTGATTTGAATGATTCTGTAGAGATTTAATATCATTATTTTTTTTTTATTTTTTTGACGCTTCATAGTGAAGCGTCTTTTTTTTGCCTTTCCAAAAACAAATGTGCTGAATGAAAACATTTGGGATGATGTTTTGATTTGCTTTAGTTTTGAAAGCCGGGATGCTGAAAGAATTATCTATACAAAATTTTGCCATTATTGATGAACTGAAGGTTTCATTTGAACCGGGGCTGAATATTATTACCGGTGAAACCGGCGCCGGCAAATCAATATTGCTGGGTGCATTGGGCCTGGTGCTGGGCGAAAGGGCAGACAGTTCTTCTTTACTCAACAAAGAAAAAAAATGTACAGTTGAAGTTTTGTTTCATGATGACAATCACAAGCTAAAAGAGTGGCTGACTGAAGAGAATATTGATGCAGATGATGAATTGATTTTACGAAGGGAAATCAACAGCAATGGTAAATCCAGGGCATTTATTAACGATACACCTGTAAATCTTTCCCAACTAAAAGCGTTTACCTCCATGCTGGTAGATTTGCACCAGCAGTTTGATACCCTTGAACTGGGCGAAGCTTATTTCCAGCGTGATGTACTGGATGCCATGGCCGGATGCACCAAAGATGCAGAAGCCTTTCATCAATTATACCTGCAGTACAGCAAAGAACAGAAAGAACTGGAACTGTTAAAACAACAACAGCAGCAGGCGCAAAAAGAAAAAGATTACAATCAATTTTTGCTGGAAGAACTGGAACAGGCTTCCTTTAAAGAAAATGAACTGGAACAAATAGAACAGGAATTGAAATTGCTGAGTAATGCAGGCGTTGTTTCATCTGTTTTAAATGAAGCGGTTCAATTGCTGAAAGAAGGGGATGCCCCATTAGTTCAGCAACTGAAATCATTACTCCAGCGGCTGGCTCAATACAAAGAACTAAATGCCAGTTTCAACTCCGTAATTGAACGTTTGCAAACAGCCCATATTGAACTGAGTGATATAGCCGGGGAACTGGATCATTTGCAAAACACCATTTCCATTGACGAAGAACGCATGCAACTCATTAACGGGCGGATGGAAATTGGCTATAAGCTTCAGAAGAAACATGGGGTTCATACCACCAATGAATTGCTGCAGATACAAGCGCAACTGCAGGAAAAACTGCAGGCCGTTTTGAATTTGGAAGAAGAAATTACTGCAAAAGAAAAAGCAGTGAATGCGTTCAAAACCCGGCTTGAAAAAGAAGCAGACACATTATCTGCCATTCGAAAAAAACAGGCCTTGCCTTTTGCGCAAAAAATAAATGAACTACTGTCCAGGGTGGGAATGCCGAATGCAACATTGAAAATAGAAATCAGCAATACTTTGCTCAATGCTTATGGGAAAGATGAAATTGAATTTTTGTTTGATGCCAATAAAAACAACCGCTTTGAACCCATCAGTAAAGTTGCAAGCGGTGGTGAATTAAGCAGGTTAATGCTTTGCATCAAATCACTTGTTGCCAAACAAATGGCTTTGCCCACCATGTTGTTTGATGAAATTGATACCGGCATCAGCGGTGAAGCGGCTAAACAGGTGGGCGTCCTGCTCAAAGAACTTTCACAACAGCACCAGGTCATCACCATTACCCATCTTCCGCAAATAGCAGCCAAAGCAGCTTCGCATTTTTATGTGTACAAACAACAGGAGAAAAAAGGCACCAGTACTAAAATCCGTTTGCTCAGTAAAGAAGAGCAGATTGAAACCGTTGCACGGATGATGAGTGGTGATGAGGTTACTGAATCATCGTTAACTGCTGCAAGAGAAATGGTAATGAATTAAGATTAACGCATCATTAATTCAGCACTTTCAAACAAATGATTAAACCGCTGGCAATGCACCAGGGCATACTTATATTGAGTAAAATCCGGGTTACCAATAATACTGTACACCTGCGTACCTGCTGCAGACTTTAATTTTCCCAAATCAATAAAATTAACCGGTTGCCCCTCTTTGGAGAGATATACATGTAAATCAGGCCCATTGGAGATCATCACATCTTTCAATGCAAGTGAATAAGAATCATTATTACCGGCTCTGAGAACCTGGGCAGTTCCTGTTACCATTCCGAATGGCCCGTTAATAAATGTACCGGTAAATTTTACTTGTGCAGTTGTATCTAAAGGATCATTTACAGGTACTGTTGGTGATTGATCTTTTTTACAGGCACTGAACACCAGCACAAGGCTAATGCAGGCAAAAACTATTTTTTTCATAAGAGCGATATAAAAAATTAAAAATGATATGCTATACCCAAACCGGCATTGTTGACTTTGTTGCGAAAGCGGTCGTTTAAAGCACCATCAGGAGCAGTTTGTTTTACAGTGGTTGATTTATATTCTGCAAATAAAAACTGGTACACTCCTTTAACACTCCATTTTTTTTATTAAATTGATAACGAAGGAAAAATTCGGAGTTAAGCGAGCCATAGTCATTATCGCCGGTAAGAAGCAGGTTAAATGCTGCAGGCTTTGCAGCAGGTTCTGTTTTGCTGACGCCATTACTTGTAAAAACAGCCGGGCTTTTTCTTCCAACAGTAAAGCCAATCAGGTCTATATTAAATCCTGCATAAAACTTATTACTTAAATGATATCCCAGGTTAACAGTGGCATTAAGTGAATTTGTAAACGGACGCTGTACATTTAATGTATCCCAGTTCTCTGTTTTTTGCCCTGCAAATACCACAGCAAACGGAAACGTAGTTGTTCTGGCAAGATTAGCAGGCGCTGTCCAGAAATCTTTTTTAACACCAAAATAAGCCGTGTTACGCACACCTAATCCGATTTCAAATTTTTTACTTTTCCCAATACCCCGGTTAAATACATAAGAAGTTGCAATGCTTTGCTGCGAGCTGCCCGCAGTTACGGTTAAATCAATAAGCTGATTTGTTGTAAGCAACCTTTTTTGCTGTGCACACAAACCGGAGATAACGATCAGACAAATAAACAGTGTACTTAAATACTTTCTCATATATCTGCTTTACTATGAATCACAAAGATATATTTACGGAAAATTTATATTGTCTCTGCGCTGACAATGAGCACATAACCATGTTAACAGATTGCCAAATTGTGTTTAAATAACTGATTAGAATATTAAAAGATATGCAGAGCTAATTTGTGTTTCGTTCATGAAACAGCAGTTATACCCTATAGACTTTTAATCTATACTAATGCGAGGCGTTTAACCTCTGTGTACTCCATCAGCTCTGTGTGCTAACATTTTTGCTCACACAGAGGAAGAAGAGAACACAGAGAGAAATGACAATAAAATTGTTATTTTAGATTTAAGACTACTTTAAATGTCCAAATGGTATTATAATCCTTTTGTTTCTTATAAATGACCATGCAGCAGCTATGGCATATATCTGTTTCTTACAATTGAAAAGAGATTTAAAAATTAAAGAGGATGCAGGATAATTATTTTATAGCATAGTGCAGAGGTTTGAACAGGACTACAGTACATTTTTACAGAAAGCATCAGTTCGTATGCGTATCATCTTTTGGGTATAAAAGCAAAGAAAATGTAAACACGAATACGAACCTATATTTAGTTACGGATGGGGCACGCATTACCGTATCAGGGTAAAGGTTCCCCTGCGTTCAACGCTGGCTTTCGTATCACGGTCAATATAACTTAACCGCCAAACATAGGTATCAGGATTTTGCAAAATCCCTTTGAAGGTTCCATCCCAGTTTTGCAGCCAGCTTCTGCTTTCAAAAATTTGCTGGCCCCAGCGGTTATAAATCCTGAAAATATAATTATCAGCTTTTACTGCATTTAAAGGTCCAAAGGTATCGTTCAAGCCATCCTCATTAGGAGTAAATGCATTAGGCACATCAATTCTGCAGGTGAATAAACTTATTACCTGTTTTTGTATGCTGCTGCTGCACCCTAAATCATTGGTGATGGTATAAGTGATGGTATAAGTGGAGTTGCGGATACCGGTTGCATAAATATGCGGAGGAGAAGGCACAGAATCGGTACTTGTTCTGCCATCGCCAAAATTCCATAAATAAGTTAATGGTCTTTCACTGGTGGGCAATGGGTTTAATGTGATTGGTTCGCCCGGGCACTGAAACGGATTCACTTTAAAATCTGCATTAATAAAATTATTGAGACGAATGTTTTTTGTAACGGTATCACTGCAAAATCCATTGGTAACAACCAGTGTTGTCATTTTATCACCAAAGCTTCTGTAAATCTGTGTTTCGTTCTGATTCGTTTTAGGGGCGCCGCTTCCGAAATTCCATATCCACTTGTTAATTTCATTGCCGCCGGGATGAAAATAATCAACTGTATCCTGCAGGCATCCATATTTGATGCTATATGTAAAATCCGCATTCACTGTATCTTTTACACTAAAGCTTAATTGTGAAGGAGGTGTTACCTGGTTACATTCATCAATAATGGTATTGCCATCAAGCCCTGCTCTTAAGCGAATGGTGAACGTTCCTTTTGTTTGCAAAGACTGGTTGAAGGAAACAATTATAACAGAAGTTAATCCATCGCTGTTGCAATTGCCTCTTGCACCGGTGATGGTTACAGGATACGTGCCGCTGATGCTGAAATCACTTCCGTTTGCATCAATGGAAGCGCATTGAATTAATTTCTTAAACACAAAGCGTACTTCATTGGGTGCACATGCTACAGGTGCAATACTGTCCAGCAAGGTTGGCTTTGGAATATCATATTTAAATACAAGGGAATCAGTTGTTGGAATGCCACGGTCGCAAATATCTAATATTGTATTTCCATCGCTGCCATTCTTTAATTTCAGCACATAAGTACCGGGTGGTAATGGAGCTGATAAATTAATAATCAGCGAATCCGTTTCAAAGCCGGAGCCACATCCTGTTGCGTTAACCGATGTTGCAGTAACCCCGCCAAAAGCAACAATATCACTTCCATCAGCAGCAACGGAATTGCATTTCATTTTTTTATTGAGCTTCAAACGTAACTGATCGCCACCACAATTGGTTTTTACTTCCTGCATCAATGGCTCTTTGGTATCAGTAATCACTGCAGTACCGCCACCGAATGAAAGTTTATAGCCCTGCTGTGTACGGGAAAAATTACTCACCATTAACAAATAGGTTCTGCCTGCAGTAATGTTGGGCAACGCACTGAACTTTGGCGGATTGAAATTATTAAACGAACAACATTCAATTAAATTTCTTGCATTATTAGCTGTTCCTGTTTGGCCGGGTATTGCACTCCAGTTGGCGGCAATAACCACTGCTGAGTTGTTGTTTAAAACAACATTGGGATTTTGCCCGGTGATATCCCATATCTGCCAGTCATAATCATCACTTGAGCTCAACGGGTCAATGAGTAAGCCCAATGTACCGGATTGAAAGCAGGTAAACTTATACCAGAAAGGATTGATGTCCTGGTAAGAACAAGCACCCCCTGTGCATCGTGGCACATAAATACTACTGTTTACACAACCGGGTACATTTGATTGCAGAAACACACCCGTACCACAAACCGGAAATGCGGTGGAAGGTGTTTGCCCTAATGTAGTGCATGGGCCCTGAGCATTTACAGAAATAGTAAATACAAACAGAAAAAAAAGAAACAGGTATTTTATTGCAGTTATTTTCAAAGCGGACAGTTGTTTCATTAAACGTTCTCTTTAACTGTTTATTTTTTAAGACGCACAGCTAATTGCAATGCAAAGCAACTACATTTTTTAAAATGAATTGTCATTGAAATAACAGATGAAATACCGGGTAAAATTTTATCAGACTTAAAAGGAAGCAGTTTTTTTGCAAACAACACTTAAGCAGCATCTCAATTTTATATTGTTTGTTTTCAAAACACATAAGCAAATTGCATCAAACAAAAATAGCATACTCATTACAAGTATGCTATCTGTCTGGGGCGTAGCCCTAACACCTTTGTTCTTTTGCGTAACCTCCTTTTGGAGTTCAAAAAATCAAAATGTTGATTATCAATGCTATAATATAAAATACAAAAAATCAACCCTGCCTGATTGTCAAAGAAAATGCACCCTGATTTGCTCCCTTTTTTATTTGTATTATTTTTGAGACAGTTAGAAGCAAATAAAATGGGTATAGTGAGGTGGCCGAAGTAAAGGCAGGCAAATTAAAAGCAGTGCAGACCAAATTCCATTTATAAAATCAAGACAAACATTTACGAAAGATGGAAGTAATAACAGCGATTCAAAACAGAATTTATGAAATAAGGGGGGAACGGGTGATGCTGGATTTTGATTTGGCAGCATTATATGAGGTTGAAACAAGGGTATTGAACCAGTCTGTAAAAAGAAATATTTACCGTTTCCCGGCAGATTGTATGTTTCATCTGTCCAAAGATGAGTGGGATAGCTTGCGGTTGCTCAAATCCGCTACAACAAGCAGCAAAACCATGTCATCACAAATTGTGATGACATCCCCGGCCAAACGCCCGTCCTCTGCATTGCCTTATGCTTTTACTGAACATGGGGTTTCAATGCTGGCAAGTGTTTTAAAAAGCCGAAAAGCAGTAGAAATGAATATTGCCATTGTAAGGGCATTTATTACACTTCGCAGCTTTGTAATACATAATCATGAAATATTAAACTACCACCTGCAAAGCAGGTGGATTTATGGGTGAAGCCATAGGCTAAATTCCAAGGTCGAAGCCGAAACCCTGTTGGTTGCTCTCCTCTTTACGTTCTTCCGCTTCCTGATATTTCACATACCTTCTAATCATATCCTCATTGATACCAACTGTATTCACAAAATAGCCTCTTGACTGAACATTCAATTCTATTATTTCGCAACCTAACCATTCACTGTACATCCGAATATCTGTTGCCATCAACCGGCCAACTTCACCTGTTACTATTCGAAACCGATACTTCGGAACCCACACTATATGATAATCGCACTTACAGACTACGTGAGACTGTTTCTTGTATTTGCTCATTCGGCCAATTTAATCATACGGCATAGCCCCGAGTACATTACCACCGCCAAAGGCGGTGGGTTTCTAAGTCAAACTAAAAATAGTTTTTAAGGAGTTGGGAAAACCTCACAAAAAAGGGATGAAACCAAGGTATGATCAAAAAACTTATTCCGAAGCCTTACTAAAAACACAAAAGCACTTTGGCATATAAAAAGGTGTATAGGTCTTTTTAGGTCTTCCCTTTTATTCCCCGGATATTTTTACGCTTTTGCATTTAATCAAAAAATAAGAAATGCAAAAAAAGACACGTCATCAATGCCTTAGGTATCAAAAGAAACAAAAAACCGAACTAATAATAGCAATTTTAAAACTTAGCGCTTTAGTATTAACACTGTTGAGCAGGCTATAAAACAAAAGAGGTCATTTCATTTGAAACAACCTCTTTTTCTGTCGGGAGGACAGGATTCGAACCTGCGACCCCCTGGTCCCAAACCAGGTATTCTACCGGGCTGAACTACCTCCCGAAAGTTTCTTTTGTAAAACATTTGAATCTCATGATCTTTTCCTGAGACCCTCCCGCTCTGAAGCGGGATATTCTACCGGGCTGAACTACCTCCCGAAAGTTTCTTTTGTAAAACATTTGAATCTCATGATCTTTTCCTGAGACCC
>JAIEQM010000011.1 GCA_019747705.1 Chitinophagaceae bacterium
AATATTGGTTAAAACAAAGAGGTTAAGAGAAAAAGAGGGAGTACTGCATTTCTCTTAACCTCTTTTCCTCTTTGTTAAATACATCAACCACAGGACAAAAAGAAATTTATCTCATTCCCAGAAGCAACAAAAACACTTCTGTTCAATATTGGTTAAAACAAAGAGGTTAAGAGAAAAAGAGGGAGTACTGCATTTCTCTTAACCTCTTTTCCTCTTTGTTATGCATTAAATTTTATCTTCTTGCTGTTGCTACAATGTTATCAACAGTTATCACTTTGTTCTTTAATGTGTACACCGCCTCTTTTACTTTTCCGTTATACACTTCAAATACAACACCTGTATTACCCAGTTCTTCTTTGTTCAGTAAAAATTTTCTGCTGATGCTGATGCCGCTCAGTGTTTCTTCATACAAAAGAATGCCTGCTTCATCGGTTATAACAATGGTATATTTTCCAAAAGATGTATTGTTAATCTGGAGTTCGTAAACAGGTTCATTGTTCATGCGTCCTGTTACTTTCATTTCGCTCAGGGGTTTTTCAGTGGTTTGTGCATTTGCAGAAACTGCTGCTGTAAGCAACAATAACAAATGGATAGCAACGGCCGATTTAATAATTGTCTTTTTCATGTGTTAATTTTTTAGTTTACCGCCTGTGGCGGTTAATTTTTTTGTCACATAGTATGCCCATAGTCTGTTTTTGCTGAAATTCTTTGCCTATGGGCATTTCATAAATAAACTTTTTAACAGGTTCAAAAATGTTGTTTGAATCGTATGGCGCAGCGCCGTTAAAGAATTTGCAAATTGGTGCCCGGTTAAACGGAGGCGAGGCGTTTGTGTTTTTCGCCTTAGCTGAAGTAAAAGTAGTGCCTCGGTGATTCCTGTGCAAACCATTAATTGTTCCGTTCCATTGTTTACAACGCTTGTATTTTTTCTAAAACCCTTGTCAGCTATAGCTTGCAGCCCTTATTTACAATGATGCCCAAACAACTTACTGGCCCTTTGTTATCTAATTGTTTCCTGGTTTTTTATTCTCAAGTTTTGAATGGATTGTTTTTTTGCTGTGCTTTGTAAAAATGGATATTGTTTCAAAAAAATATGCTCCCTACCGGGGTATTCTCTTTATGCTTCTGGCAGCACTTGGTTTTTCTGTTATGGGTGGCGCTGCAAAATCACTGAAAGAAAATTTCAATGCGGGTCAACTGGTGTTTTGGAGAAACAGTGTTGGGTTGATTGTATTATGCATCAGCCTGCTTCACCGTAAACCATCAAACAGGGGAAGTAAACCCGGGCGCCTGCTGTTCCGTGGCCTGATGGGTACAGTAGCGCTTTATACTTTACTCTATTGTATCCTGCATTTGCCGCTGGGTACCGCCATGAGTTACAACCTCACATCAGCCCTCTTCATTGCATTGTTTTCTTTTTTATTGTTTAAACAGTATGAAGGCAAATGGGTATTACTGGCCGTGCTTATTGGTTTTAGCGGTATGCTGCTTATTTACAAACCCAATCTGCATTTGCCCTGGTTCTACCATGTGGCAGGCTTGCTGAGTGGTATTTCTTCTGCTATTGCATATTTAACGGTTGGCAAACTCACCGGTTATTATGATACAAGAATGATTGTGTTGTCATTTGTATTAACAGGTGTGCTCACACCATTGCTCTTTCTCACCATCAAATCCGTTTTCAATATCCCGGCAGATGATTTGCTTTTTATTAACTGGCGATGGCCGGCAGGCGTTGAATGGTTGTTGATTTTATTATTGGGCAGCGCTGCTTTATTTGGCCAGTACTTTGTAACCAGGGCTTATGGAGCTGATAAGGCGGGGATTGTTTCAGCTATCAGTTATGCCAATATTCCATTCAGTATTATTATTGGAATGATGCTGGGCGATGCATTTCCTGATGTGGTTTCGCTGATTGGAATTTGTTTTATTATCTGCAGCGGTGTACTGATTTCATTTCTTAAACGGGCCCGGTAATATTATTTTACTTCTTTAAAATAGCCCAGTATTGTTTGTTTGATAAAATCATAATAAGTCATACTGAATTCTTTAAAGATAACCGGTTTATCGGGTGTGCCGGGAATGGGTGGTTGTGAATTATACCCTGTCCGGCTGGTGTTTTTGGGAAAGGTTTCATATTGATATTTGAGCGGCTCGCTTACTTCGTGCACCAGCTTGAGTTCATCATTTACTTTTTTACAGATCAGTATTTCCAGTGTGGCATCAACAGGGTAAATAAACTTGAATTCATTTTGCACCTGCGGAATTTCAGGTGCGGAGCCGTCGCTTCTCGGATAGCGCTGTACATTTCCTGTTTGATTTCTTTTTATCTGTGTTTCAGCATTATAAAAAACCATATTCACCCATCGTACTTCTACAAAATACGCACCATTTACTTTTTCACGCTCTGCTAAAAAATCAACATAAAAAGCAACCGGTGCTTTTTTACCTGTGCGTTCTCCCATATCATACACAAGTACCTGGTGAAATTCTTCCTTGCGTTTATAAAAAAAAGTTTGTGTTTTACTAATGTCCGGGTCAGCTACCTGCACACGTTTTACAATTACAACCGGCAGGCTTTGCTGTGCACGGGAAAAACAAATTGAGAAACAGAAGAAAAAAAAGAACAGCAATTGTTTGATCATAACTGTATTTATTTCAATTTATAGCAAACGGTTCTTTTAAAAGTTGATCTGTTTCTCCTTTAAGATTTGTTTATGATTTACCAGTTGGCCGCTCTTCTTATCCTGTACACCAGATCAGAATAAATTCTCCGCATCATTTCCTGCAATGCATCTTCCCGTGTGGGCATTGGCTGGTTATTGGTTCTGTTAATCAGGTTCCGGTCGTTGTCATCCAGCGCCCTTCTGTCGCCCTGGTAGGTGGCATATTCAAAACTATAACGGTAGTTGGAAGGAAGGTTTTGCCAGTCAACCTGTCTGCGGTTAACAGCATCGGTAATAATAATATTCAAATCAGCATCGGCATTCAGTTGCCGCTCTGTAACAAATACAGTTGCATTTACAGTTTGGTAGATGGGGCGGTTGGCGGTGTCTTTTCCTGTTTCAATTTGCCGGCTCCTGTTATACGTCCTTGTGCGGTCCATGGGCTGATCAAACCGCATGTTTTGCCAAACAAGATCCACTACCAGGTCTGGTGCACGGTTCTCTCTTCTCAGATCCCATTCGCTGTAAAACAGGGCGGGTATGTTATTGTTTCGTCTTCCGCCCAAATCATTTAAAAGCTGATTGTAAAATTGCTGGTCCCTGTTGTTATAGTTATTCCGGTTCCAGTTACTATTAAATCCAAAGCCGTTGTATTGAAGCGGGTTAATGAGTACATGCACAATGCTGCGGTCAAACGCTTCCTGCATTTTAGTTCTGGCGTCTTTGTAACCGGGCGCATATTCATTGGTCACTTTAAATGCAGTAAAGGCAATCTTTGAATTTTCCCTTCCTTCTTTTTCAAAGTAAATGTTTCCGTAGTCATAGTAATCAGCAGCAGCAGAATCTTTTGCTTCTTTTATGTTGCGATAGAAATTTACTGGTTGTACCATGCGTATGGCATAGGCGTTGGTGTTGATGATGTCATACATTTTTTGCATGGCTTCCATCTGCGGAATAATCTTTCCCCATTTTTCCGGAACGGGATCATAACGGTAATTGCTGATGTTTTGCTGTGCCTTTTGCAGGGCAGGAAAATAAACGCTCCTGATATCTTCCAGTATCTTATCATCGCTTCCCCGTTTGTTGAGTCGTTTAATGAGCATACTCAGGTCTTTCTGATCATTCCGGTAACTGCTCTTGCTTCCGCTGCAGGAGAACAATATCAAAGAAGAAATAAAAAGGAAAAATGTAAAGATTCGTTTCATGTGTTTCAGTTTGGGTATACTTCTTATTACTCAAAGCAAGTACCAAACACGCCGGTTAAGTTTATTTTAACATGTTGGTTTATTTAAAGTGCGGCTCAAAATAATTCCAGAGCAAAGCAGTAAGCTTTCTCGTGAGTACCCGTGTTTCATTCGTTGTTTCCCGGCTCTGGTCTTTATTGTTTTTAGTGATGATGCAAAAAACAAACGGATGGTGCGGCGCATTTACCACCATTACTTCGCTTCGGCTGGCATTCACAGCGCCGTTTTTGCTGAACACTTCAACAGTGGGTGGTATTTGCGAAAGACCTTCCTCATCCCAGTAATTTCTTCCAAGCAGACGCATCATTTTAATACAACTGGCTTCATCAAAAATTTGTTTATTATAAATTGTTTCCAGCAGTGTGGCCATTTCTCTGGGTGATGTTTGCCCCCAGCCATACATACTCCTGTTGTTTTCCCTGCCGGGTGTTCTTGAATTAACTCTTGTTACTGCAAAGCCGGGGCTGTCCATCAGTTCGTTAATGCATGTGCCGGCGCCGGCTAAACTTTGCAACCAAAGACTGGTGGTATTGTCGCTGGTGGTAAGCATGAGCATGAGTACTTTGCTTAATTCAATTTTTTCATTGCTTTTAAAAGAGCCCGGAATATCTTCCCCTTCATAGAGTAATGAATCTTTATAGATCAATGGCTGATGGTAACTCAGTTCTCCTTTTCTTATCTTATGCATACTGCCAATAAGTATGGGCACTTTCACCATGCTGGCCGTTGGAAACACGGTGTCTGCATTAATGCTTACTGTTTTTCCTGTTTTTAAATTCTTGATATAAACACCGGCATCACCATGAAAGCCATTGAGCAGTTCCTGAACTTTTGTCTGCAGTTTCTTATCTGTTTTTTGTGCTGATGTGCCCAGGAAAATGATTATGCCAAAAACAAGACAACTGATTTTTCTCATAACTTTATTTCTTGCTGCTAAAACTACAGCATCGTTCTGAATCACAACAGCGTTTCTTTATATTCGTTCTAATTCATTTATATGCGGAAAACCAATTCATATCTTGATCTTGTGCTGAATCCCTTTAACCTCTTCCGCACCAAAAAAATATTAAACATCAACCCCACCATAATTCCCCAGCGTGCGGAACCGGAAGAAACGAGTTTGTATGTATATGATTACGATGCAGAATCTGTGCATGAAGAGCGGTTAAATTCTGTGTCGGATTGTTTTACCTATAAACATTCCGCCCGTGTTACATGGATTAATGTGGATGGATTGAGGCGTACTGATATTGAAACCATCTGCAATCATTATAAAATTCACCCGCTGGTGCAGGAAGATATTTTGAGCGTGGGCCAGCGGCCCAAGGTGGATGAAATAGATGATGTAATGTTCTGCCTGCTCAACATGCTTTATTTTAATGAGAAAGAATCAACGGTGGAGGTGGAACAAATTTCTATTGTGCTGGGCGAAAAGTTTGTACTGAGTTTCCAGGAAGATGCATCAAGAGATGTGTTCAATCCTCTAAGAGATAAAATTCAGTTCCATCAAAATAAAGTACGCCAGAGCGGAACCGATTATTTATTCTATACGTTGATTGATTTAATTGTGGACAGTTATTTCCTGGTGATGGAAAAGCTGAGTGATAAGATTGAGATGCTGGAAGAAGATATTGTACGCAACCCCAATAAAAAAACACTGGGCCGCATTAATCAGTTACGGAAAGAAATGATTGTGCTCAAACGAAATGTTGCGCCGGTGAGAGATATGGTTGCCGGAATTTTAAGAAGTGAAAGCCATTTACTGGAAGAGCGTACAGAACGGTATTTTAAAGATGTGTATGACCATATTATACAGGCCAATGAACTGGCAGAAAACTACCGTGATATGATGATGAACATGCATGATCTTTATTTAAGCAATGTAAACCTGAAGATGAATGAAGTAATGAAGGTAATGGCCATTGTAACCTGCCTGCTGGCGCCTGCCACTGTTATCGGGGGTATTTTCGGGATGAATTTTGAAAGCATTCCCTGGCTGCACAACCCTTATGGCTTTTTTATTGCCATGGCGCTGATGCTGCTGATACCAGTAGCCATGATTTATATTTTTAAAAAACGTGGATGGTTTTAAATCTATTTTTATGAGAATACTTTTTCTTTCACTCTTATTATTTTTTACAATGACAACTCATGCTCAAAGCCCAGAAGAAAAACTAAAAGACAATAACCTGGTGTTACCGCCGGTGAGCAAACCTGTGGCCAACTATGTAAAATATGTTCGTACGGGGAATCTAATTTTTCTTTCGGGTCATGGACCAACCAAAGCAGATGGAAGCAATATTACCGGCAAAGTGGGTAAAGATTTAACCATTGAACAGGGTTATGAAGCTGCAAAAGTTACCGGCTTAAGTTTACTGGCCACTTTAAAAGATGCGCTGGGTGATTTAAGTAAAGTAAAACGGATTGTAAAAGTAAACGGTTATGTAAACTGCCTGCCCGATTTTACGGATCATCCCAAAGTAATTAACGGCTGCAGTGATTTAATGGCGCTGATCTTTGGTGACAAAGGCAAACATGCACGTGCTGCTATGGGGATGGTGGCATTGCCTTCCAATATTGCGGTGGAAATTGAAATGGTGGTGGAAGTGGAAAATTAAAAATGCTCCATACTCTTGAGCATTTCATACTCCGTTTCATAACTGGTGTATTTGAACCAGCCTATCACAAAGCCGCCACCCAGCCAGAAACATATTTCAAAAAGAAGAAACAATAAGCCGGCAATACTGGTGTAGAGGTGAATAAAACTTTTATAATCGTAAGAAAGCTGTATGAGTTTGATAATGAAAAAGAAAATCATTCCTTCCCTTAAAACACCGTAAAACAAAATGTATTTCCAGCGGGGCATTTGCCTGCGCTTTCCCCAGCGCACTAAAAACTTACGCTGTTTTAAGTTGAGCCGGTAAGGATGATAGTCAGTCAGGTTGTTGAACCGCATTGGGATAATGGGCCGTTGGTTTTTTATTTCTTCTTATAAATAGGTACTGTACTGCAGGGTTCGCCATACATAATGCTTTTGGCCACCGGCTGCAGTTTGGTTGTTATTTCCAGGTAGGCTGCTTCAGGTATTGGCTGATCACCACAACCTTTTATTACAACACGCTTATCAGCAAATTCATTCGCCTCCATTTTTTGTATGGCTTCCAGTAAACACCTTGTTCTCCAGGCATCTTCTGTTTCCATATGCACTTCTGCCGCTACCGGTTGCAGGTAAGATGCAGCCAGCATATAAGCCCACACCGGAACAATAGCATCTGCACTGCAAAGAACCAATACTGTTTTACCGGCATATTGCTGCCAGTTGGCATGAAGCAATGCTGTGCGGAATTCTTTTTCCTTCAGCATCAAACCCATAAACAAGTGATCTTTTAAATCAAAAACTTCCGGTTTATCAACAGGTAAATAATCTTCAAGATCAATGGTGATAAGGGCGCTTTCTGCAACTTTATTTACTATTACATCACTCATACATAAAAATTTGCAACAGTAAATCTACAGCAAATATGAAACATACATTTTATCATAACAACTACATCGTAGTTTTTCATTTTTGTGTTCGTAGAATTACTGTTAATAAAAATGGGCATAACTGTGAGTTACGCCCATTTCCATCAGTTATTATTTAAATTAAAAGAAATCAACCCGGTTGTCTTTAATAGTGGCCGACTTGCGGAGAGATTCCACAAACTTATAGCCGAGGTTTCCTTTTTGTGATTGTTCCATTTGCTGGCGGCGGGCCTTGTAATCCGCATCAACTGCCGGTTTTAAACCAATTGAAAGATTTTGAACAAAAAATACGCCGCTGTTTCCGGCAATGGGGCCAATTACTTTTCCTTTGTTTATTGCATCAAAAGCAGCGCCTGTAAATTTAGATTCTGCTCCGATACCGGGAATAAATGGTGCAAGGAAAGAAAGACTATCAGCCCTGCTCACTGTTGTGTTAAATGATTTGGCGATAGCATTCATGTCCTTACTGTTGCCAATTTTGCCGATGATCTGCTGTGCTTTTTTGTAATTACGCACCACGTTTTCCACCTGCATACGAACGTCTTTGGCCTTTGGTGTTCCTTCCTGCTTTTCTTCACTAATTAATACCACCACATATTTATCGCCAAGGCTTTCCGGTTCAGAAACGGAACCAACTTTATTTTCATAAGTCCACTTAATTAATTTGCGGGCAGCGCCTAATCCAATTACCTGGTAATCGTTGGGTTTTACCTCGGCAATGCGGGGAGAAAGTTTTTTCTTTTGTGCCGTTGCTTCAAAACTTTTAGCATCACGTGCTTCAGCCGCAAATTGTGTGGCAGCTGTGCTGGCGCTATTAATGGTTTCTTCTCCTGATTCAATAGGCTTTGAGTAGTAAGCAACCTTAACGGCCGGTTGTATACCCATCTGATCCATTATTTCAATGTAATGGTAACCAAAATCTGTTTTTACCACTTTCCGCTCACCTTTTTTTCCATCAAACAAAATAAATTTTCCAAACTCTTTTGCGAAGTTTTGACCTTGAATTTGCAATGAAGAAAAAGTCATCTCTCCTTTATTCTGCCTGCTGCCGTCAGAAACAGGATTATACTTTTCAACCATTGCTGCCCAGCTTGCCCCTCCGTTAATTGCATTTTTAATACTGTCAATTCTAATACTTGCAATACTGTCACTGATGATTTGCTGACCATTTTCATCCTTTGTTCCTATTAATACATGGCGGCACTTAACAGAATCGGCCAGTTGCCTTTTATCTACCATCCTTGCCAAAACAAAATTTCCTCCATCCGGGTAAGGCCCGTAAACAGATCCAACAGGAATATTTTGAATAGAATCGGCATTGGGTACCTTTAATTGCGACTTGGTAACAAACCCATCAAAATACGGAGTTGATGAATTATTAGCTGCAACATATTGTGCTGCATCCTTAGCTTCTGTAAAAGGTTGTTTCAATTTTGCAACTGCTTCTCTTACTGTTGCAGTATCTGCAGCAGAAGGCGCAGCATCAAACACCAAATAAGAAATAGTGCGGCTTTTTTCCTGTTTAAATTCTGATTTGTGTTTTGATATGTAGTTATCAATGTCTTCATCCGTTACCTTAATTGTACTGTCGTTAATAGAAGCATATGGCGCCATCACATAATTAACAGATGCAATACTGTTCTGATCATTCACATCTTTATCGTTCAGCCATTTGGGATAAAACACGCTTCCACTGATGAGGAATGTATATTTTGTGCGCAGGCCGTTATTAATTAAGTAATCAATAAACTGTTCCATTTGCATACGTTCTTTATCCGTTGCTTTCTTTTTCTTAAGTGAGTTGATATACTGGCGGGCGGCATTTACATCAAAAGCGCCTGTTTTAGGATCCGTAAAACGCTGAACCATAGAAGGGTTGGCATTGGCGCCATAGAGCGCTTCATTCAAATCAGCAGATGAAAACGTGAGCCCCAGCTTTTCATACTCTTCTTTCATCAGAATGTCATCAACTTCCTGGTTCCATAACTGTTCAGTAATGTACTGCTTCATTTCTTCAGTAACCGGTGTTCCCTGCTGGCTGTAATTTTCTTCTGTAAGCGCTAACTTGTTACTAAAATCAGCCAAATCAATTTTAGTTCCGTTTACGGAGCCGATGTATGAATTGCTGTTTCTGGAAGCTCCCCGGTTTCTGCTTAAAAAATAATCGCCCAGGATAAAGGAAATCAAAGCAAATGCAATAATACCAATGATCAGACCCGGCTTTTCCCTTATCTTTTGAATAATCGACATAATAATATATTGTGTACGTTAAAAAAGTGAGCGGCAAAAATAGGGGAAAAAAAGGTTTGAACAAATTGTGGAAAACCTCCGTAACGGGCGCAGAATAAGGGTTTTGGAAGAACAGGGTTTTCTTTTTTAACAGCACCCTGTGAATTGCTGTGGAAACACCTTGATAAAGCCTTTAACGTTTAAAAACAAAAAGTGGATGATTGGTGCAGTTTATTAAGTTGAATAAAATTGACCAGGGTATGCGTTCAAAAACACCTGTTTATTCAAACATAGTACACACAACTTCGGGTAACGTCAAAATGTAGATTTATACAGCCTGTATGTTTTTCACTGATGTTGATAAACCGGTGACTTTAAAGCTGACATTGAAAACAGTGTGTTAATGAAAATGTTAATAGTGGTGTATAAACCTTACATCAGTACTTTTGTAAACCGGTTACATTAAAACTATCCACAAATTCACACTCATAATAATAATAGATTATTAAATAAATAAGTATCTATTAATACATATTATATGAATGAAGTAATGCTTGAAACAAAAAAAATAAATATTGAATGCAAAGGGTATCTTGATATTGAGCTGGATCCTGAAATGGATTTATTTGCGCAAACTGAGCGGCTGAAAAAAGAAAAAAATGCAATAGTGCTGGCGCATTATTACCAGGAACCCGATATACAGGATGTGGCAGACTATATTGGCGACAGCCTGGGTCTTGCTCAGAAGGCAGAAGCGACCCGTGCTGACATGATCGTGTTTGCAGGCGTACACTTTATGGCAGAAACGGCAAAAATCCTGAATCCGTCTAAAAAGGTGGTTATACCCGATTTGCTTGCCGGGTGCTCTTTGAGCGACAGTTGTCCGCCACCGATGTTTGAACAGTTTAAAAAACAACACCCGGATCACCTGGTGATTTCTTATATTAACTGCAGTGCGGGAATCAAAGCATTAAGTGATATTATCTGTACCAGCAGTAATGCACAAAAGATTGTGGAAAGCCTGTCTGCAGATCAGAAAATCATATTTGCTCCTGATAAAAACCTGGGCGCTTACATCAATAAAGTAACCGGCAGGAATATGGTGTTGTGGAATGGTGCATGTATGGTACATGAAATCTTCAGTGTTGAAAAAATGACCAAACTCAAAATACGGCATCCGCAAGCCAAAGTCATTGCTCACCCGGAATGTGAAGAGCCGGTATTACGCCTGGCTGATTTTATCGGGAGTACAACACAGCTCTTAAAATACACCGTTACTGATGGCAGCAGTGAATACATTGTAGCAACCGAAACGGGTATTCTTCACCAGATGATGAAGAGCAGCCCGCATAAAACATTTATACCGGCGCCGCCCAATAACAGTTGTGCCTGTAACGACTGTCCGCACATGAAACGCAATACGCTGGAAAAAATTTATTTATGTATGGAGTATGAAGTTCCTGAAATTACCATGGATGAAGAATTACGGATAGCAGCTAAAAAACCAATTGATAAAATGCTGGAGTTAAGTGCAAAGTTCGGATTGTAATATGGGGAAGGAAATTGTTTAAGTGTGAGAACGAAAAAGGCTTGGCGTTGTTGGGGAATTAGTATTCCGTCAGCTCATAACCAAAGCCCAATAATTGCAATATTGCTGATGTTTTATCCATAAGCAAAATTTATAACGTCCAGCCATACTTGCAGCAACCCCCTATGCAATATAAAAAGCGTTTGGAGAGAAGTAGAATCTTAAATAACTTAAGAGCTACAATTTATTAATCACAATAAAATCTCTAAACGCTATGATTAAAATTACAGCAAGTTTTTCAAATCAGAAAGTGTATGTTGGTTTAGATGTACACAAACGCAGTTGGAATGCTGCCATTTATCTCAACGATTTATTTATTCGTAATATTCATCAACCACCCTCACCGCAGGCATTGCATCAGTATCTCACACAAACCTACCCTGGTGCGTTGTATGCCTGTGCCTATGAGAGTGGCAAGTTTGGTTATTGGATACAACGGCAGTTACAAACCCTGGGCATCGAATGTATGGCCATCAACCCGGCCGATATACCCAGTACGCACAAAGATGAAGTGTATAAAAATGACAGCCGGGATTCCCGTGGTATAGGAGCCGCTTTAAGCAAAGGCCAACTCAGAGCAATTTATATTCCATCTGAAGAACAGGAAGCTGACCGGCATCTGGTTCGTCAACGCAAAAAGATATGGCGGGATTTAGTACGTTGTAAAAACCGCATTAAAGGATTTCTGGATTATAAGGGAATTGTGGTGCCGCAGCAATACGATAATGCCAACTGGAGCCACAACTTCATCAACTGGCTAAAAGCATTGTCTTTTACCCACTGCAGCAACCGTACTACCCTGGATTATCAAATCAAAGAGATGGAGTTGTTGCGTAAGGAATTATTAAGCATCAGCAACGCTATCAGAAAATTAATGCGCAGCAAAAAATATAATAAAGAGTATTATCTGCTCAGAACAGTAACAGGTATTGGTCCGCTCACAGCCTCCTCCTTATTAACAGAGATAGGGGATGTGAAGCGGTTTAAAAACTTTTAATGACTATCCGCTATTTGGAATTGAGCAATACCAAGGGTTCGATAATGTGGCGACCAATAGTCTATCAAATA
>JAIEQM010000132.1 GCA_019747705.1 Chitinophagaceae bacterium
CATAATTTTTGAAGTATCATAAAAAAAACTACCTAAATATTTTGTAATGTGAAGGGGGGGGTGGTAATTTAGCACCATGCTGGCCAGCATTTTTATTCACTTTAAAAATTAAAAACTATGAAAAAGTTCAACAAATTTTTATTTTTGCTTGCGTTTATACTCTTTTTTATTTCTTGCAAAAAGACTAACTCAAGCAACCAAGAACAAAACATTAAATTAGAGAACGGAATTTTAGTTTTTTCAAATTTCACAGAACTTACCAACACACTAAGAAACTTAAATAAAATCAATGACTCCGATAAAGATAAATGGGAAAAAAACATTGGCTTTATTTCTTTCCGCAAACTTTTTGATCAAGTCTTAGACCAACTCTCAAATTCAAATACTAAAGACGAATTTGATCGAATCATTGCAAAAAATACAGAACTCATTACCGTTGAAAATGACGAAATAAAATCTACGCTTGGCAATAACTATTTTGCGCCTGTTGTAAATTCAAAGGGAATAGTGAGAGTTGGAAATGATTACTACCGCTTTTTTAATAGCAAAGAAACAATTGTATTAGATGGTTCAGAAGAAAAAGTTCTTATAGCATCAAATGAAACTTTAAACACCGACAATAAAAAAGGTATTTATCGTATTAACTTCCAAGAGAAAAGTAATAATGTTGCATCTAGGTTTACATGCTCATCAGGCTACATGAGCGGTTGTGTTTCTTCAAACGGGTCAAACAGAAGAGGATTCCACAATCTGGAGTTTGGCTACTACTTAGGAATTGATAGGGATCCTGTTACATTACTTCCTGTAAGCTTTACAAGAGAGGGCTCAGTGTACTTAAAATTTGGTGCTCAAAAAAGGATATTAGGCACTTGGAATTCTTATTCTACTGCATATGAATGCAGCCGTCTTTTATATGTTACTACTGATGGAACTAATATTGATTTAAATTATTTAAGTTCAAATGGTGATTTTCGTGATTGGTACTATACTCTAAGTTTTCAAAGGATTGTAACTCCTTATAGCTTGGGAGCCCCCTCAGGTTTATGCAGCCCGGATATTACTTCTTTTGAATGTAGAGCCACTACCAGAGGTACTTGGCCAAACTTTTGCACATTTACGTATTAACTGCTATCTAATTTTTTGTAGTAATTATTAATGGAGCAACATATAGTACACATTGAATATTGGTAAAACTCAACACCAGTAAGAGTTTTGGAAATTAATATACATAACTAAATGATGACCCTGTAATAACTCCCAATTTTTTTAGCTTAAATGTCCGCTTGGCTTATAGAACCGGGCATTTAAGGTTAAAGCCAGTTATTATAATAGGATGGCCATTATTCATTTTTGTCTATAAAAAAATAAACAGGTATAGGCGTTTAGACAACCCAAATTTATTCTCGGATGTTTTATGGCCCTTATTTCTCAACAAAGATGATTTACTGCTTCACAAACCAAAAAGCGGGTTAATAAAGCTATAATTTAATTATAATCACCAAAAATACTTGAACAACCAAAATCCCTAAGGGACAACTAAACGCCTATACCAAAAAATAAAAATATTTACTTCTTTCAACTAATGTAGTATAAAGTGGCTTGTACGGCTTCATTATGGAATAAGCAAGGTTTACTCACCATAATCATTACCATGCTTAAACATTACTCAAAATACTAAGATTACAATTTAAGCGTTAAGATTTCGTTTTAAGTTAATCTTGCAATTAAGAATTATGTTACATTTTAGAGTGAGATTCATAAGGGGCTTTGGATTGTTTTTTATCTTTTGCTTTATTGCAGAGCAGGTTATTGCGCAATTTATAAACATTAGTGGTTTTGTTGAAGAAGCATCAACTAAAGAGCGCATTACTGCTACAGTTGTATCTTATAATAATAATTCAGTAATTACTAATGATGCAGGGTATTTCAGTATAAAAGTCAAAAAAAATGATAGCGTTTTACTTTTATTCAGCCATGCAGAGTATCAACTAAAAAACATAAATCTTACACTAAGTTCAGACACATTTATTACAGTTACACTTACTCCTAGAGCAAAAGAACTCGCAGAAATTCAAATACAAAGTAGCCGCAACAGCAATGCTCTTGGAACAATTTCACTTCCTATAAGGAAAATTGAGAAAATACCAGCTCTTTTTGGCGAAAAAGATATTATACGAGCTATTCAGTTACTACCAGGCGTGCAAAGCGGGAGTGAAGGCAGCACAGGTTACTATGTTCGGGGAGGCGGGGCGGATCAAAATTTAATTTTATTAGATGGAATAACAATTTATAATGTATCTCATTTGTTTGGATTTCTTTCACTGTTTCCGCCAGAAGCGGTAAAGAGTGTGGATCTTATTAAAGGAGGCTTTCCTGCAAGGTATGGCGGAAGATTATCTTCTGTATTAGACATTAAACTGAAAGATGGTAATAAGCATAACGTCACCGGGAATTATTCAATTGGCCTTTTGTCATCAAAGGTTTCAGTAGAAGGCCCTATTGAGAAAGGAAAATCTTCTTTTATGGTTACTGCCCGCCGTACCTACATAGATTTATTAGTTAAACCATTTCTGGTTAATAAACCTAACCAGGGTGGTTATTTTTTTTATGATGGAATAGCAAAGCTGAATTTTAAACTTAACCAAAAAAACAATTTGTCTGTAAGTGTTTATAATGGAAGGGATAGATTTACTACAATTACAAAAGAAACGCAGGAAAATGGCTCTGCCGGAATTATTAACAAAGTAACATCTGAAACTAATCTTGAATGGGGAAATTTTACGGCTGCAATAAAACTCAACAATACCATTTCCGGTAAACTAAATATTAACCATATTGTTCATTACACCAGTTTTGATTACAAAATAAATTACAAAAGAACTGCAATTGATCCTGATGGAAATAGTGTAAGCCAAAAGAATTTCTCTTTTAATTACTTGTCTTCCATAAAAGACCTCGGCATCAAATCAAACGCAGATTGGTATGTGTCAAATAAGTTAAAAATAACCTCTGGCGTTGGTTATACACGTCATTTTTTTGTACCCTCTTCTGCAAGCCTGAGTGGGGGGCAAATTTCTCAAACAACGGCTTCTTCAAAAATTCAAACAAATGAATCATACCTGTTTTCTGAAGCAGATTTTAGCCCAACTAAAAAAATTTCTATCAACACTGGGGTTCACACTACCATTTATTCCGTTGGCAGCAAAAATTTTTTTTCGGTACAACCAAGGATCAGAAATATGATTCAGCTTAATTCAACATCCCAATTGCAATTTTCATTTGCAACCATGCTTCAGCCAATTCATTTACTCACCAATAATGGTCCTGGGTTGCCAATAGACTTATGGGTTCCTGCTACACAAAAGATTCCTCCGCAAAAATCGATTCAATATACAATTGGCTATAGCATAAAACCGGGTAAAGCATACGAATTTTCTCTAGAGGCTTACTATAAAAAAATGAACGGGGTAATTGAATATGCAGAAGGTGCCAGCTTCCTTAACAGTACTTTAAACTGGGAGGAACGAGTGGAAAAAGGGAAAGGTGTAAGTTATGGAACAGAGTTTTTTTTACAGAAAAAAACCGGTGTTTTATCAGGATGGATTGGATACACATTATCATGGAGCAAGCGCCGATTTACTAACTTAAATGAAGGTAATTGGTTTTGGTATAAATATGACCACAGACATGATCTAAAGGTTGTTGCTTTATATCAGCCAACAAATAAATTTGATGCATCCTTTAGCTTTGTTCTTAACTCCGGCAACCGAGTTACCGTGCCAGATGTAATTTACACTGGAGTACCAGGTACTGTACCACTTAACTATGCCGGTTTTTTATTTGATACCGATCCACAATTTATTTTTAATGCCAGCAGCAGAAATAACGAAACTTTTAAAACCTATCACAGAGCAGATATCAGTTTCAATTTTAATAAAGAGAAAAAAAGGGGCACCAGAACCTGGAATATCAGTATCTATAATTTTTACTCAAGGTTAAATACTTATTTTTATTACTATAAAGAAACACAAAACAGAAGCTTAACGCTTACAGCGTTTACCCTTTTTCCAATCATTCCCTCCTTTTCTTATCAATTTAAATGGAAATAGATGCGTATAACATCATTTTTAGTCATGATTATGTTTGTAATTATCGGTTGTTCTAAAACTGCTGATGTTCCGATAAGCTATAAAAAAATACCGGTGGTAAACTGTATTTTCAGCCAGGATAGTATTTGGAAAGTATATGTTTCTATTAGTGGCTCAGCCGATAATCCTAAAGGGGAAGCTGTACCAAATGCGAGTGTACGAATTTTCAAAAACAATCAATTGATTGAAACGCTTCTTTACAAGAATGATGGCTATTATTTAGCGCAAACCAATACCAAACCTGAGGTAAACACAGATTATTCACTTGAAGTAAATATACCCGGCTATAAAACAGTAACAGCAAAAGATAAAATTCCGCCAGCGGCGCAAACGGCTTTTTTGAATGTTGATACAACCCTCAGCACCTACTCCTATAGCCCGTTTGATGACCCGGCAGAGGTTTTTGTTGCAACTATTAGTTTTAATGACAACGAACCAATAGATAAATACTATATGATAACGCCCTACTACTATGAAAAAGACGAATTAAAAATTTATAAGGTTACAAAAGCAACAATTGACTCTTTATTAAAGTACAGATATATAGCACCAAACAATAATGATTCGCTGATTTTATCTCAAATTTTTGATTCTTTGTTTTATGGCAAAAGGGCTTTTGAAGCCAAGTTAAAAAGTATTTATTTTCCACGTTCTTTCTCATCTCAGATTACAACTTTTACAGCAGTTGGAACATTTAACACCTACTATCCGGATTTATTTAAATACCATAAAATATACTCCAGTGACATTTATTTTAAGCAATTGCAAGATTATTACTCCTCTGTTTTTGGCGAGAAAAAAAGTGATATTACTTTAACAAACTATCCCTTACGATTGTTTTTAGGATATTATCCGGGAGGTGTTCCAGTAAATTTCAATAACGTATTGACAAGAATTGATGCAGAAATCTATTTAGAAATCAGCACCTTAAGTAACAATGGTTACAAATATTTTACAACTTATACACAGAATATCGCTAACAGAACAAATCCATTTACTGAACTAAAAAATGTTTTTTCAAATATTCAAAACGGAGCGGGCATTTTTGCGGGCGCAAACAACATCAGGGTAAAAATAAGGTAAGAGGTAAAAAAACTTCTTACAAAATCTATCTTGAATAGATGTCTTAAAATGAGGAGGCATAATAGCTGTTTGGGAATTAAACTTTGACGGTATTTAACAGCAAATACAAACTGCAGGTAGATTTGAGAAAATGTGTTGGCCATGATAAGAAAATATGATTTTGAATGATTATGTTTTTTTTGACGTTTGAGGAGGCTCCTACGGAGCCGTGTTCTAATATAATCATTTTGCTATAAACAGGAGGCTCCTGCGGAGCTAAATACCATTAGCATCTTCCCAATTTTAGAGATACCAATCATCCATTATCGAATTATCACTTACACATCACCTCCTGCTGGCAATCAGCAAATTCAAATCCGTATATTTTAAATCAAAACGCTGGCTCAGGTAAATATTGGTGAGGGAGCCCTTGTACATATAAATACCGTTGCGGATATTGAGTTTATGCCAGAGTAATTTTTCCAGGCCGCCTTCATCACCAATCTCAAGTACCAGCGGCATTAATACATTGCTGATGGCTTGTGAAGCAGTTCGTGCAAAACCGCTCGGTATATTGGGCACGCAATAATGAATAACACCATGCTTAATAAAGATGGGGCTTTCATGACTGGTTACTTCACTCGTTTCAAAACAACCACCACGGTCAATACTTACATCCACAATTACACTGCCGGGTCGCATTTGCGCCACCATTTCATCACTCACCACAATGGGACTGCGTGCACCACCAATAGATGATAAAGCTCCCACGGCTACATCGCAAGTTTTTAATTGCTTGGCCAGTATCTTGGGTTCAATTACACTCGTCCACATGCGGTGACCGATAGCGGTTTGCATGCGTTTGAGTTTGTAAATATTATTATCAAACACTTTTACACTGCCACCCATTGCCAGTGCCGTGCGTGCAGCATATTCACCCACAATACCGGCGCCAATGATGATCACTTTTGTTGGCGGAATGCCACTGATACCACCCAGCAACACACCTTTACCATTATTAAAACTGCTGAGGTATTGGCCAGCAATGAGCATTACGGCACTTCCTGCAATTTCACTCATGCTGCGAACGATGGGGTTATTTCCGCTGTCATCTTTTAAATTTTCAAATGATAAAGCTGTAATCCGTTTCTCCATCATGCCTTCCAATATGCCCGACTTCATTACTGCCACATGCAAAGGCGAAATAATCGTTTGCCCGGGTTTTAGTAATTCCAGTTCACCTTCAGAAACGGGGGCAGACTTAATCAGCAAATCACATTGATACACTTCTTTACGTTCATAAGCAATCTTTGCACCTGCTTCACTGTAATCCTTATCACTGTAGTGGGAGCCTTCGCCAGCCAGGTATTCAATCACTACACGGTGGCCATTGTTCACCAGCACACTTACTGCATCGGGCGTAAGGGCTACCCGGTTTTCCTGGAACATCTGTTCTTTGGGGATGCCGATAAACAGCTCTGCACCTTTAAGTTTGATGTCTAATTTTTCTTCTAATGTTTCGTAGCTGAAGGAAGCACTCACAATCGGTTTGGAAGAAGGCATAAGTAGGTTTATCTGGTTGATGTATTTGAACGGTTAAATTACAAAAACTATTTGGGAATTGTAATGCTTAGCCGACGTAATAAATCGCTCACCGTTTCAATTTGAATTTTTAAAGCAGTATCAGGCATCAATCCCTGAATTTTTTCAGGCCACTCCACCATGCAGTATTCACCGCTGTACAGCACATCTTCAATACCGGCTTGTACAGCTTCTTCATCATCATTAATACGATAAAGGTCCAGATGATAAATTATTTGGCCGGTTGCTGTTTTATATTGATTGATGATGGAAAACGTGGGGCTGCCCACAGCATCGGTTACACCCAGTACATCGCAGAGGGCATGGATAAAGGTGGTTTTACCGCTGCCCATAGGTGCATCAAACGCCCATACTTTATAACTGCTGAACTCCTGCCACAGCTCTGCTGCAACAGCATGAATCGTTTGTATGGTAAATTCTTTTTGCAGTTGTTTTTGAATGATGGTTGCAAAGATATTGATTGAAGAGGTAGGGCGACGTTCGTAAATTTGCAGCCCCCTCCGCCCCCGAAGGGGGAACTTCATTGCACAGCCCCTGCTTGATGAAGTTTAAAATAAAAAGTAGAGTGGTTGAAATGTGATGAGTAGAAATAAATAGATAATGCGGTAGTTAAATTGTTTGTTTTTGTTATGAAGCGCCGCCTCCTCTGCCTTGGGCGAGGTAACTGAGTGCAGCGAAAGTTAGGAGTGTAGCTCGGGGAGGAGAGGCTGAATAGAATTACAGAACGTACAAGAGTCGAGACGCTTTCGGTTTCGATGCCGAATGAAAACTTCGGCATGCGACGCAACAGCAGCTCAATCCTTCGACTACGCTCAGGACAGCACCAGTCCCTGCTACATAAAAACACCGCTAAAAAATTTAAGATGAATGCAACAAGTGAACATACTGAAACAATTCAATGGAAAGTTGATGGAATGACCTGTGCCAATTGTGCACTCACTATTTCAAAATACTTAGAGAAAGAAGGTTTGAAAAATGTAAAAGCCAATCCTGTGAGCGGCGAAGTGTTGTTTGATGTGGTGAATGGAAATGGTTTTGAAAAAATTGAAAAAGGAATTGAATCGCTGGGTTATCGTGTAGCGGAAAAAAATGGTGTGCGCACAAAGAAGGATGATAAAGAACCAATGAACCGCTATCTGCGTTATGTGCTCATTTGTGCACCGTTTACATTGGTGCTGATGCTGCACATGCTGGAAAAATGGATTCATATTCACTGGCTGATGAATCCGTGGGTGCAGTTGGGTTTGTGTATTCCTGTTTATGTTGTGGGTATGAGTTATTTTGGAAAGAGTGCATGGAAAAGTATTCGCAACGGAATGCCCAATATGAATGTGCTGGTTGCTGTGGGTGCAACGGCTGCATTTGTTTACAGTTTGTATGGTACGCTCACAGGTCAAGGAGAGCAATACATGTTTTATGAAACAGCCGCTACCATTATTACATTGGTGTTTCTCGGTAATTATTTGGAAGACGCTTCCGTAATGCAAACGCAAAGAGCGTTGAACAGTTTGGCAAAGAGTCAAAAAGTAATGGCCAACATGATTGCGTTTGATGATGAACATAAAGAACAAATTTTTCCAGTTGAAAACAGTGTGTTACGCACTGGTGATTTGGTGTTGATTAAAAGTGGTGAAAAGGTACCTGCTGATTGTAAAATTTTGTGGGGCGACGCAACAGTAAATGAAAGCATCATTACAGGAGAAAGCTTACCGGTTACTAAAAAACAAAAAGATAATTTGATTGGCGGAAGTATTGTAGTGGATGGAACAGTGAAAGCACAAGTTACTGCTACAGCAAAAGATTCTGTGCTTGCCAATATTGTAAACTTAGTGAAACAGGCACAGGGTGAAAAACCACCGATGCAGCAACTGGCTGATAAGATAAGCGCCATCTTTATTCCTGTTGTATTGGTAATTGCCGCAGGAACATTTATTGCAAACTGGATGATTCTGAAAGAATTTACGCCATCGCTCATGCGTAGTATTGCAGTGCTGGTAATTGCGTGCCCCTGTGCAATGGGATTGGCAACACCGGCAGCTATTGCAGTGGGATTGGGCAGGGCTGCAAAGAATGGTGTACTCTTTCGAAATGCAAAAAGTTTGGAGTTGTTTAAAAATATTACACAGGTTGTGTTTGATAAAACAGGAACGTTGACGACGGGGAATTTTAAAATTGATAATTGGGAAATTGATAATGGAGAATCAGAAGCAGTATTCAAGCGTATTGCTTTTTCATTAGAAAAATATTCCAATCACCCTATTGCCAAATGTATTGCGGATGCATGGAAGGTGAAGGATGATATTCGCTGGGCATCAGTGGAAGAAATAAAAGGGCTTGGTATGAAGGCTGTGAGTAAAGAAGGTGATGTGTTTATGGCAGGTTCGTACAAAGCAGCGGCGCATGTTACAAATGATGAAACGCATAATGTATATGTGCTGAAGAATAATCAACTGATTGGATGGATGGATGTGAAAGATGAACTGCGTGCAGAAGCAAAAGCAATTGTAAATTATTTGCACAGCAAAAACATTAAAACCATTTTACTCAGCGGCGACCATAAACTCAAAACAGAACGTATTGCCAAAGAACTCGGCATTGATGAAGTAATTGCAGAACAAACACCCGAACAAAAATTAGAAACCATTGCTGCCCTAACTGCAAAAACACCAACTGCCATGGTGGGCGATGGTATTAATGATGCGCCTGCACTGGCTAAAGCAACCATTGGTATTTCGCTGAGCGATGCAAGTCAGGTGGCCATGCAAACCGCTGATGTGGTGCTGATGAATCACGGGTTGAAAAATTTACCATTGAGTTTGGGATTGGGCAAACATACTTTTCTAACTATCAAACAAAATTTATTCTGGGCGTTTTGTTACAACATTGTTGCCATACCTGTTGCAGCCTTTGGTTTGCTGACTCCTGCATTTGGTGCATTGGTGATGGGTTTGAGTGATGTGGTGCTGGCTGTGAACAGTGTGCGGTTGTTTGTGAAGAAGGTGGTGTGAGAAATATTTAGTAATTTTAAAAAAAGTTAATATGACGATAACAATGCCTAAAAACCCCACAAAGAAGCAGGTGCGGGAGGCAATGGAAAAAATGCAGAAGTCCCTTAAAAAGAAACAAGGGAAAGGAAATGTTTCCAAGTTTTTTGGTATTAGCAAAAGTGAAGTTGATGGATTGGAATTTCAAAAAAAAGTAAGAAGTGAGTGGGATTAATTCAATAGTAGCTGACACCAATATAGTTATATACTACCTGGAAGGGCGACCTCAAATCTCTCCTTATCGTTTTGCGAATTTTTATCTTTCAGTAATAAGTGTAATTGAATTACTTGGCGTAAAAACAATTGAAGGCATCAGTTACAGAGACAGAAAAACCTTTATTGAACATAGTATTGTTCTGGCATTTGATGATGACATAAAGGAATTAACAATTCAAATTAAGCAGCAAACCAAAATACAAACCTCTGATGCAATAATAGCTGCTACCGCATTAAAGTATAAAATGCCATTGGTTACTGCAGATAAAAATTTTAAAAAGGTCGAAGGCTTGAATCTGTTTCTACTTGAATTAATTTAAATGTATGAATCAGATTCATTCTTTACTGTTAAACCACTGGGGACACTCCAGCTTCCGCCCCCTTCAGCAAGAAATTATCACTTCGATTTTAAATGGCCACGACACCCTTGCACTCCTTCCCACAAGTGGTGGTAAAAGTATTTGCTACCAGGTGCCTGCATTAGCAAAAGAAGGATTATGCATTGTTATTTCTCCGCTTATTGCTTTAATGAAAGACCAGGTGCAGGCATTGCACAAAAAAGAAATTACAGCAGGCGCCATCTATACCGGTATGCCCTTTCCGCAAGTGAAAGATATTTTGCAGATGGCCGTGAATGAAAAGTTGAAATTTTTATATGTTTCACCCGAACGCCTCGGCACCAATTTGTTTTTAGAATACCTGCCGGGCATGAATGTAAATTTGATTGCTGTTGATGAAGCACATTGCATCAGTCAGTGGGGTTATGATTTTCGTCCATCATATTTAAAAATTGCAGAACTGCGAAATGAGTTGCCACATGTGCCAGTGATTGCAGTAACTGCATCTGCCACACCCAAAGTGCAGCAGGATATTTGTGAAAAGCTGCAGTTTAAAAATCATCACATTTATAAAGGAAGTTTTTTGCGGCCCAATCTTTCCTTTAGTGTGTTTAAAGTGGAAAGCCGTATCAATAAAATTTTACAGGTGCTCAGCAATGTGCAGGGCACAGCCATTGTATATTGCAAGAGCAGACGAATGACGCAGGAAGTGGCACAACTGCTGCAACTGCAAAACATCAGCGCCGATTTTTACCATGCTGGTTTAAGTAATGAAGAGCGAAGCAACAAACAGGAAGCCTGGTTGAAAAATGAAATAAGAGTGATTGTTTGTACCAATGCATTTGGTATGGGCATTGATAAGCCTGATGTGCGTGTGGTGATTCATCATGATACCCCTGATTGTTTGGAAAATTATTACCAGGAAGCAGGGCGTGGCGGCAGAGATGGAAAGAAAGCCTATGCTGTGTTGTTGTATGAAGAAAAAGATGTAAGAGAACTGGAAGGTTTGCCTGCTATTCGTTTCCCTTCGATTGAAGAAGTGAAAACTTTTTATCAATCCCTCGTGAATTATTTACAAATACCCGAAGGCAGCGGCGAAATGGAATGGATGGAATTTGATATCACTGATTTCATCAAAAAATTTCAGTTGAATGTGCACACAGCCATGTACAGTTTAAAAACTTTGGAACAGGAAGGATGGATTAATTATGCTGAGCAGATTTTTTTACCAGCCCGTTTGGTGTTTACCGCCAATAAAGAACGGCTGATGGAGTTTGAACAGCAGCGAACAGATTTGGAG
Organism: Chitinophagaceae bacterium; assembly: GCA_019747705.1. Classification (GTDB taxonomy): domain Bacteria; phylum Bacteroidota; class Bacteroidia; order Chitinophagales; family Chitinophagaceae; genus Lacibacter. The sequence goes on from JAIEQM010000132.1 coordinate 11,711, forward strand.
CCGATGATAAAAGCCCTGCTTCGTAACTACGGCGGCATTTTTGATATGGAAAGTTTTATTTCAGAAAAGCAGTTGGTAATTCTTACACAACAAAGTTTGGAAGAAGTAAAACAGCAGCTTGTGCAATTGCATCAGCAGGGCATTGTACAATACAGTCCGCAAAAAGAAAAACCGCAGTTGCAGTTTGTACAGGGCCGACCATCTGTTGAAAATTTATTCATTCATCCGCAAAACCGTTTGAACCGTAAAGCGGAATTTGAAAAACGCATCAACGCCATTATCAGTTACATTAAAGAATCGTTGCAATGCCGCAGCAAAACCATTGTTATTTATTTTGGTGATACAGAAAGTGATGAATGCGGTATTTGTGATGTGTGCTTGTGGAAGAAGGGGAACACCGTTTCACCAGATGAATTTGAAACCATTTATGCTTTTCTAAAAAAACAGGCAGAAGCAGGTGGCATGGATTTAAAACAATTGTTATCAAAATCAGGAAGCAAACAAAGAGAACGCATTAAAGCAGTGGTAAATCATTTGGTAGCAGAAGAAAAAATGGTCCTTGATAAGGACGGGCTGCTGCAACTAAAGCAAACGTGAAAAGATAATGGCAACATGTTCCTTTATTAAATTCACAATCACAAAAGGCGATATGACAGGATTTGTAAAACAACAATTTAAGAGGTTTGGAATTTTGGGGAGTGGCGTATATCATAGTGTTGTAGGCAATACAATTTAAACACTCTAAAATTTTAAAGGTATGAAATTAAAAAAACACAACGGACACATCCTTCAATGGAACAGGGCAAACGCATTAAAAATTAAGTGGCCTTGGTAAGGATGGAGGTCAGGTACTCATTGCTCCAGCCGGCTTTT
>JAIEQM010000059.1 GCA_019747705.1 Chitinophagaceae bacterium
GACACAGCAATAAAAAATGGCAACAACGTTTTATATGCCTTACATTTAATTGCTACTTTTGGAACTGAATAGTTACGCCAGTTTTAATGTTGATTTAAGTGCGATTTTGGGAATTAATTATGACTTTGAAAGGAGAGTTTTCCATGCCAATTTTGATTTGTATATTAACACCCCCGGTGGAGTTATTCAAGGCGTAGGCGCTGGCGGAAGGGCAGGATGGGCCGTATTGCATGCAGACCAGAACACCTGGTACATGCATATGGGAACTCCTACCGATCCTATTGGTTTAAAAATTGGATTAGGGCCAATTAGTGTACAAACAACTGCCTATTTTATGCTGGGGCATGACCTGCCCGCTTTTCCAGAATTACCAGGACCTGTACTTACTCTTTTACAAGGCCAGACTATTGTAAAAAACATTAATGCTTTTGAAAAAGGTGAAATCGCTGCCGGTAAGGGTATTGCTTTTGGTGCAGGAATAAGAGTAGCAACCGGCGATATTAAGTTTTTAATGCTTTATGCCAATTTCCAGGCAGGAATGGGCTTTGATGTAATGATCAAAGACTTTTCAGATTATACGTGCTCACAAACCAACCGGGTGCCGGGTATTAATGGTTGGTATGCACAAGGCCAGGTCTATGCATATCTTCAAGGCGAATGCGGAATAAGAATAAAGATTGGGCCAATTAAAAAGAACATTTCGATTATTAAGGGGGCCGCAGTGGCACTATTGCAGGCAAGAATGCCAAGCCCCACCTGGGTTGGTGGTTTGTTCCTGATTGATGTAAGACTATTAGGTGGTGCTGTTAAAATAAAAGTGAATTTGAAATTTTCTTTTGGTGATCAATGTGATCTGTTAGCTAATGGATCGGAACCCGATCAAATCAATTTTGATGAATACCGTGTTGTGCAAAGTATTACACCTTCATCGGGTACACAAAACATAAGCCTGTTTGCAAAACCCCAGGTTTTTTGTACTACTAAGCCGGAAGGAATTTTCATATTGCCTGCTGATGTACAAGGCGGTGCAGATGAAACGTACAGACCTCATATTTCTGCTATTACTTTTGCCAGAGCCGGTCAAACATTTGGTTGTAAATACAAACTTTCGTCTGATAGCTCAACTTTAACTTTATATCCTGATTCCAATTTCATAGCACAGACTGATTATACGTTATTGGTAAAAGTTGTTTATCAGAAGTTGGTATCCGGAAACTGGGTAACAGTTACTAAAGAAGATGGTTCTGCTTTCGAGGAAAATACATCAACCAGCTTCAGAACCGGAAACAACCCTCCGAATATTCCTGACGAGAATATTGGTTATATGTATCCTTATAAAAATCAACGGTTTTTCTATAAAAATGAGGTTTCCAGCGGAAGGATTTTGTTATATGGAAGACAAGATGAGTTGTTTAATTCATTTTACAACTGGAAAGCAAAGTTTATTCATGCATCGACAAAACAGGTAGTTGCAACTACGAATGTGCTTTATTCCCCAACAGCTAAGTCGGTGATGTATTCTATTCCGACAGAACTGCAGAATGATAATTCATATACTATTGAAATTCTTGGTGAAGGCTTTAAAGGAGGAACACTTATAGCAGATACTTCAAGGCCAATTGTTCAATTCAACTTTAATACAAGTAAATACAACACATTAAATGATAAAATTAATGCGCTGCAGGCAACCCCACCTACGCCGGTTGTAGGTCGTATTGAAAGTGATGTGATTGATTTACAGGCAAAGGTGGCAGAGTATGAGGGATTTGATATTGCAGAATTAATGACTGGAGTATGGACGGGTACAAAACCCCTTATTAAAGCAGAGGCTGTTTTAGGCGATAATTATTACTATCTAAATAAGATTCAGCCATTAATTAATTATCCTACCTTCTTTGCCAGTCAGGGTATTACAATCCTGCGTGATACCAGTGCAGGTTATGAAATTATACCTGTTAATGCAGTGGAAGTGCCAAGTTACTATTTAACGGCTCTTACTAGTTCATCTTACAGTGCGGTGCTTTATGACAGGCTTCCATTTACGTATAATCTTAATAAAATATTTAATGCTGATTATATTGATTTGCGCAACAGGATTGTAAACCAATATATGGCAACTCTTTCAGGCGCACCAACCAACTATCCAATGTATGAATGGTACAGGCCATGCTGGTTATGTTCTAAACGTCAACGAATGACACAGCCCTGGATAAATTACTTTAACAGTGCTGCTTATCAGCAAGCTTTGTCTTCTTCCGGTATTGATAAGATACCTGTAAATATGAGAGATATCGTAACGAAGCCTTTTCCTTTTATGACAAAAGGAGATTACAAAACGAACCTCACAATTCGTAAAGCAACAGGCTGGGATGCCAATAAAAATTTGATCTATGAACAGGGAACGCCATCCGTATTTACTTTCCATAATCCAATTGAGTCAATATTCTACAATGAATGGCAGTCAGGTTCATTCACAAAGAATAATTGCAGTGCAGGTGAACAGGGTGGAACTGTAAATTATTTTGTTCAACCGGGTATGTTCAGCTCAACAATAAGCCAACAGGATGCCAATCAAAAAGCATTAAATGCCATCAATGCTAATGGCCAGAATTATGCCAATCAAACAGGTAATTGTTGTTCTAATGGAAATTGTTATGTGCCGGGAACTGTAACGGTTTCTTTGGTTGGGTATGTGGATTATTGTTATGGGCAATCATTTTCAGTAACCTTTTCGGGAAACAACGGAACCTATACGTATGACTTTCCTACCGGTTGGTATGGCAGTTCAATGGATGTATATATTCCCGCAGGTACTTACACCATGAGTTTCTCAGGTTATGGTGGTACGGGTAACCCAACATTCACGCTTCAAAATACATGGCAAAGTTGGTATGGTTTGTATAGTGCTTCGGGGCCTTTAGTTTTTTCAGCCGATACTTATTATACTCTTAGTGTTAATAGTTCATGTTATAGTTATAATAATGATTATTAAAAACTGTGAAAAGCATATAAATGAGAAATTCAGATAGTATTATTTTTTTATTGATGTTGGTATGTGTACAGGTTTCTGCGCAGCAACGTTCTCCTAAAACGACTGTAAAAAAACCAGGAACAACATCTAAAACAGTCAAACCGACCCCTGTAAAAATGGGGATTCAGGCAGTTCATTATATTCAAAATAAACGAATCAAAATAAGATGGGCACCTACTGATGAACAAAGCTGGAGATTAGGGAATAAATATGGCTATATACTTGAAAAAAGAACAATTGTAAGAGATGAAAATTTTCTTTCTGGCGCTGAGCAGATAAAAACTTTCAGAACCTATTTGCTTATAAAAGACTCACTCCGGTATTGGGAACCGATGCTGAACATTAACGACAATGCTGCCGTTATGGCCCAGGCTTTATATGGAGAAACATTTGAACTGGATTTAAATAACAAAGCCAGTGAGGGTTTGTCAAAAGGAACTTCGCTTTTATCAAAAGCACAGGAGAATAAACAAAGGTATTTATTTGCCATGTTTGCGGCGGACAATGATTTTTCGGTTGCTGAACGTGCTGGTCTTGGTTTTGTGGATACCGCTACTAAATTTAATGAGCGATATTTCTATCGTATTTATTCTGCAGCACCAAAAAGTATTTTGAAAAGTGATACAGCATTTCTTTTTGTTTCTTTTAAAGATATCATGCAGTTGCCTCCGGCTGCAGACCTCACAACGGAGCCTTCCAATAAATCAATTGTACTTACTTGGGATATTGAACGTACAAAGAGTTATTATAATTCATTTATTATTCAACGCTCATCTGATAGTGGAAGAAATTTCAGAAACTTAAATCTAAAGCCCTATACAAGCATGGCGATGGGGGCAGATCCAACAAAACCTAACTCCATAGTTTATGTTGATACGCTTGTTGAGACAGGTAAAACTTACCAATACAGAGTTTCTGGCATCAGCATTTTTGGCGAAAGAGGCCCATGGTCTAAGATTTCTGAAGTCAAAAGTGTTCCTCTTTTAGAAGGCGTGCCGGGCATACAGGGCATTGCTTTAGGTAACACAGGAGAACCAATATTAAAATGGTATTTTGAATATAGTGTTCGTTCTAAAATTTCAGGATTTGAAGTGAATTATTCGCCAGTTGCAAATGGCGTATATGGTAAAATCTTAGAGAATATACCAGCTCATAAATCTGAGGTATTTCTTCCTGATACTTTATCAAGCGGATATTTAATCGTTAAAGCAGTAAGCAAAGAAGGAATTTCGAGAACATCTTTCCCTTATCTATATCAAATGGAAGATTCGATTCCACCGGGTGTGCCTGCCGGCTTATCTGCTTCTGTTGATACTTTAGGCCACGTAGAATTAAAGTGGTTACCCAACCCTGAAAAAGATTTGCTGGGTTATAAGGTTTTCAGAACCATGATAAAAGGATCGGAGCATGCCGTATTGGTAGATACCGTATGGTATAATACTGTATATCGTGATACACTTGACTTAAAATTAATGAACAGAAAAGTGTACTATGCAGTTACTGCGCTTGACTTTCGTTTTAATCAATCAAAACTATCAAACGATGTGGAAGTAATTAAACCTGATATCATTCCGCCAACACCACCTGTATTTGAAGATTATAAACTTACAACCGGAGCGGTTGAGTTATTTTGGGTGACACCTGCAGAGGAGGATTTGCGGGAAGTTAAACTACTGCGTAAACCCGCTGTTGGAGAGTGGACTGAAATTTTTCATACTTCTGCAAAATCAGTAAAATCTTACAAAGACAAAAAAGTAGAAGCCGATAAAAAATATAGCTACAAACTGATTGCTGTTGATAGTGCAGGTCTCAATTCCCCTGAGGCGCAAATACTAACCTTGCAGACTTTGCCGGTTATTGATCGCAAAGCAATTTCATCTTTTGATTTTGATATAGACAGAGATAAACGACTCGTTTATCTGCGCTGGCAGGTTGCAGATAAATATTCGGTCAAATCAATTGAGATTTTCAGGGGAACAAGTGAGGAGCCATTGTCCTTATATAAAGTTTTGGATGGTAAAACAAGGGACATGCTCGACAATGACTTGTTGGTAAACACAAAATACAAGTACGGTGTACGTTTGGTCTTAAGCAACGGAACCTATTCTGAGTTAGTAACAAAAGAAATTAACTATTAATTAAAACGAATTAACACAGATATATGATACCAAAACTAAAAATCATGAAGACGCTTTTTTTTTTAATGTGTTTTACTTCCTTCCTCAACCTTAATACTATCGGGCAGGTTGTTAACATTGTTCCTTCGCAATATGTTGTGACCATACAGGCAAACCAGCCAAATAGTTACGACTATCTTACATATGTGAGCTATTCAAAACATTTCCTTTTTAAAGACCAGGCTGGCTCGGTTATTTCAAGTTTCACAGGGTATGGTGCCGGAACTTACAATCAGCAATTTTATATTACTGAGGTCAATAAGCCTGCAACAGTTACTTTTTATAACAATGTTAGCTATCAACAGGAACAATGCGAAAGTGGTGATCCGAACTGCGGAGGAGGCATGGGCTACTTGCGTACGTCAAAAACCGGCGTACAATCAGAAAATCAGCCAAAGAAACCAAAAACCGGAACGCAGGCAAAACCCTCAGCACGCACCAATTATGGAGGTTGTGGTTATTGCTGGTGGCAATCTTACAGCTTCAGTACAATGAATGTGTACAATCTTCCGATGAAGTATCCTTTTTTTGATACAACAATAACCTACGGTTCTGAATCATTTACAATTTCTGTAAGACAGGCAGGCGATAATAACTACAATCTTCCCAGTTCTGATAATATTTCAATTAAAGCAAGCGCTGCCTTTTCTGCTTATCGATGGGAGTATCAGTTATTCGATCCTGCAAACCCGGGGAATCCTGCATGGCAAACCATTCCAAGTAATTATGTTTCAGATGCCGGAAAAGAATTAATTATCAACGGGCAGTCCCTGTTCGGGTCAAATTGGATGCAGCATATTAATAAAACCGTTCTGTTCCGGATGAAGCAAACTAACCAGGGTGGACTTACATCAAACATTCTTGTGTACACACATCGTTTATCATCACCAAAAATAACAACTGTACAGGCTTTTCAAAACCCTTGTTACGGTTATGATACTGCATATATTAAAGTTCAGTTTAACAGGCAGTTACTTACCGATGAAAAGATCAATATCTTTTTGCAGGATACTGTAACAAGACTTGATTACTCTGCCCTGAATTTATCTAATGCCAGTTTTGATGCCGGAACAAACACCTATACCTGGAAAAGAGAATTGGTTCAGGGAAGCTATAAAGTGTCGTTAATTGGTAAATATTTTGACTATGCAACTTATACAGGTTCCCCCGGTCACTTCGCTTATGTACGTGTCATTGATCCAGAACCTTTGCGATTGTACCTTTCACAAATTCCTGTCTCCTGTTTTGAAGGTAACAACGGTATAATGAATGTTGGCGCCAAAGGAGGGGTAGGAAACTATAAGTATCAACTATTGCATGTTGACTCTTCTTTCGGATCAACATTTACCAATTTTACCAATCCTGTTTTCAATTCAGCGTTAGGTACAATGGATCAGCCGGTGCCTGGCTTAACAGCCAATATATATAAAGTTCGTTTACGTGATGGAAATAATTGTTTGATTCGTGATTCGCTCGGACGGGAAATCTACCGTACACTTCCTGTAAAACAACCAACCAGTGCCTTGTCAGTTTCCTTGTTGAATGTTTCGCCAATTACAGCATATGACCGTAACGACGGCGCCATTAATATTCGCATTACAGGCGGTACTCCCTTTGTAAAAATTTCAGAAGACCCCAATTACGCTAAGTACCGGTTTGAGTGGAGAGATTCTGCTACTAATGCTTTGCTTACCAGTGGAATTTCTGTTGATACGGTTAATAAGTTTGAAGCAAAAATTCAAAATTTAACCAATGGAACATACAGCTTTAAAGCCTGGGATGCTTCTTTTGATAATGCTGCAGGTTCTAACAGGCAGGGTTGTTTTATTCAATTATACATCAAAATCAGCAGGCCATTACCACTCAATGTAAATGTGTTGGTGGATAGTGTTATTAATTGCTATGGTGATGCAAAAGGCAAACTCAAAGCAATACCAACAGGCGGTATACCACTAACCGTTGATTCAGTGAAATACAATTTTACCTGGTATAAAAAGGTAAGCGGATCTTTTGTTAATCAAAATATAAACGATAGCGTACTCCGCAACTTAAACGCAGGAGAGTACAGGGTTGAAATTAGGGATAAATACAACAATCTTACTTCTTATAATTATATATTAACGCAACCTGCAGTCATTAGTACCGCAGGTACAAGCACTCCCTCCAGCTGTTATTTTACAGCCAACGGAAGCATGACAGTGAATGTAAGCGGCGGTACTGCTCCGTATCGTTATGAATGGAGCAATGGAGCTAAAACTCAGTCTGTGCCAAATGTGCCGGGCGGCAGTTATGTAGTAGTGGTTACAGATGCTAATTTATGTACAGCTACCCGGCAGGTTGTAGTAACATCTCCCTCTAAAATAAATACAGTTGAAACCATTACACCAGTTGGTTGTAATGGTACCTCATCAGGAGTCATTAGTTTGGCAGCCAGCGGTGGTAGTGGTGGATATACTTACCAATGGAGTAATGGTTCCACCGGTTCAACTGCTACCAATCTTGCAGCAGGCACCTATTGGTATAGAGTTACAGATACACAGGGTTGTTATGATTCCAGCACTATTGTACTTGAATCGCCGGAGGCTTACACCATTAATGCAGGCCCCGACAGAAAGTTATGTATTGGACAAACCATACAGTTAGAAGTAACGAATAATGCACCCTGGTTACCATTAAACGCTGTTTGGACAACACCACAGGGCACAGTAAACGGTAATAAAATTAATGTTAACAGTTCAGGAAATTATATTGTTACTGTGTCCAATGCCAGCGGCTGTCAGAAAAAAGATACGGTAACAGTTACTCCATTTAATGCAACTGTAAATACCAGCTTCACGGTAAGTACCCAGGCGTTTGCAGGAGAGAATACAACGCTTGTAAACATCAGTCCAGCTTTACAGGACAGTGCGAAATGGTTATTGCCAACAGGTGCCGCATTAACTGTCATCAGCCAGAGTAAGAATTATTGCGAAGTGAAATTTGCAGATACCGGACGCTATGTAGTAGGCATCAGAGCCTATTATACCAATGGCTGTATTGATGAGAAATACAAAGAGATAAATGTGGTGCGTAAAGAAAACTTTGGTAACCTTTCCAATCAAAATGAAACGTTCCTGAAACAGATTGGTTTATACCCCAACCCCAATACAGGAACCTTTACACTCAGTCTTTTATTTACCAGCCCCACTGTGGCCAGAATACGCATTATTAATATGCTGTCCAATGCCACCGTAAGTGATAAATCAGTTTCGGGATCTGCCAGCTATACTGAAAACTACAGTATAACCGGTGTACCGGCTGGTACCTATGTAGTACTCATTGAAACACCAAAAGGAAACTTTGTACACAAACTGAATAAATTATAAATCTGTTTTCATAAAACATAACAGGAAAAACATTTTAATTATTAATTACTGCTTCACATTATGAAATCATACGTTCAGAAAACCGCACTTGGAATACTTGTACTCTTACTGGCATTTAAGAGCTATGCACAAATTACCCCCGTGCAGGTAACCCCGCAGTTGGTACCACCCTACAGTTTACAGGTAAATGAGTATTACAGCGGCACCATACCCAAAATACAGGTATTGCTCATTAACCGTGATATCAATCAGCCCACTATTAAAGTAAAACTGAAGATGACGGTGGAAAGTCAGAACTGCCGCCTGCGCACCAAAGAGGTAAACACCACCCCACCATTGAATTACAAAATGGGGTTCCGTATTACTTATCTGCTGCCGAGCTGCAGGCTTATTTTTCATCAGCCAATCTTGATTTTGGCGGTGGCCTCAGTGAACAGCAGTATAACCAAACGCTTCGTTTTCCTGAAGGCTTGTACACCTTTACCTTTGAAGCGTACGAACTCTACAGTGGTAACCTTGTAAGTAACAAAGGCTTCAGCATGGGCTGGTTAACACTGGCCGACCCCCCATTGCTCAACACCCCTTCAAAAGGCGAAGAAGTAACACCCAACAGTACACAGAGCATCGTATTTAACTGGACTCCGAGACACAATACCAGCCCCACAGCAGCCTATTTTACAGAGTATTTATTTACACTGGTAGAATACAACGATGCAGCCCTCAGCCCGGAAGCTGCTTTTGTATCAAGTAATCCCATTCTGCAAAAAACGGTTACAACAACTAGCATGTTGTTCAGTAATGCCGAACCCATTACCACCAACCTGGTTGAAGGTAAACGCTATGCATGGCGGGTGCAGGCCAAAGCCAAAAACGGTGCGGTGGACATAGCTATGTTCCGTAACAATGGTATTAGCGAAGTGCATTGGTTTGTATATAAAAACAGTTGTACTGCGCCACAGGGCATTACGGTAAATGTGCAGGGCCAGCGAGCCACCATTGAATGGCAGAACAACCCGCTGCATTTAGAATGGAGAGTAGAATACAGGGAGCAACGTGCAATAAATCAGCAACAGGCAGAATGGTTTACCATGAGCAATACCCTGCCCCGTGTGGTGATTATGGATTTAAAACCCTCCACACAATACGAATACCGGGTGGGAGGCGCCTGTTATGTAAACCAGTTTGCATACAGTGCGCTCAACTACTTCAGCACAGCAAGTGCACCGGTGCCGCCGGTTGCTAATTGCGGCGACAACAGCTACCCTGCATTGGGTACAGCAGGGTTGCAAACACTACTGGTTAATGATACCATAAGGGCCGGCAGTTTTACAGTAAAAGTAACATCAGTAACTTCAGGTACGGGCATATTTAGCGGTACAGGTTATGTAGTGGTGCCGTGGCTCATGAATGCCAAAGTAGAAGTGCGTTTTACCAGTATTACGGTAAGTACAGATCGGAAGCTGGTAAGCGGTTTAATTGAAACCACCTACGACCCCACAGAAAGTGGTATTGATGATATTGATGAGTACATTGATATTTTTAAAGGAGGCTTTGGAGTGGGCGATGTAATAACAGGAGATATTACTGCCGATAAAACAGTTGATTTTATTATAAAATGGCCCGGAGGTGTGGGTGTAACCCTGCCACCCGGCTATAACCCCCAAACCGGGCAGGGCACCGGCCCCATTACCATTGCCTTAACACCACAGGGCGGAAGTGCAGCAACTACTGCCTACACCGTTGATAAATTACCAACCACCATCAAGGATAAAGATGGCAACCTGTACCAGGTGGATAAAGCAGGTAATGTAACTCAGATTGGTAAAGCAGGTGGTGCCGAGTTGCTCAAAACACTTAATACAAAAGTTATTGATAAAGAGAAGGCAGTAGTGAAGTTTGTGGATTACCCCACTAAACAGGTATATGCTTTTGATGAGTGGAAGGAAGTGTACAAAAAGAGCAGCACGTTTAATAAAGAGTACGAACGCATAGGCGATTACTATGTAAGCCAGAAAGCCATTGCACCGGGGCAAACAGATTATTTGAAAGCAGTGGTGACTGTTACTGACACAACAGTTAACCCAAGAAACATCGAGTTTGTAAATGGTAAAAACACTATTTACAGCAAGAAGGCGCTTGACAGTACGTACAAAGTGTACGAGATAGCGATTGTTGGCGGCCCTGAAAAAGATGCACAGGAAATTTATGCAGTGTATAAAACAAGCAGCACCAAAACGCTGAATCTTGGCAAGGTAAAGGTGAGTAGTTATCCGAAGAGGGAATATAAAGTAAAGCTTATTGATATAAATGCAAATGCAAACTCAAGCCTGCAAACAATTGAGACAGCTATCAATCAAGTATATAACAAGGTTAATGTGTACGTTCAGGTTCTGTCTGCAGATAATCAACCAATTATAAATTGGGATTTGGATGGTGACGGCCTGGATGTTAAAGGTAGTGGAGCCCTTTCTAATTATAGCGCTGAGATGAAAGGATTGATTAGCAGCTACAAGGCCAAGTATAAAATTGAAAAGGATTTATTTTATCTTTTTGTTTTAAATGGTGCTGCTGATAGTTCTGTTCTTGGCGACATGCCCAGAGGAAAGCAGTTTGGCTTTTTATTTTTAAACGGAAATACAGAACCTGGTTTGGTTACTGCACATGAATTAGGGCATGGCATTTTTAAATTAAAACATATTTCTGAGGCTGGATTTGGTCAAAATGGGCTACCCGGAAATTTATTAAACTACCCGGCTGGATCATTGCTTGCTAAACTTCAATGGGATTATGTACATGATCCATCCAGCTTTGGAAGCTTTTTTGATGACGAGGAAGATGGGCTGTACACTGTTGTTAATGGTGCTGCGTTACCCAGGCATTTTCGAAACCCGGGTACTGATTCAACCTACTCATTTTATGACCCCACCGGAAATATTGTAACACTTCCTAAAAATATTCAGTCGGTAACTTTTTCTACAGGTGATATCTATTATGAAGCAGGAAACACAAAATTTCCTGTGGAACCAGGCAGAGTGGCAATGGTAGGAAGCCTGGTGCATTTTATTGATAAAGATGGTGTGAATTGGTGGCATAGTATGTCTAAAAAATACCCCAATACAACATTTGGTTTTTTACGTGATTCAACAAAAGAAAAATATACAGAACCAACTTCTTATGTCAGCATTACTAAAACACCTATTATTGGTCGTCCCTGTTTTAAAGATGGTAAAGCTGTTTTTCAAATCGTTAATGTTTTGAATACTAATAGTATTCCAAATATTGAGAAAAGTACATGGTCAAGTGTAGATGCTGTTACTAATTATTTTCTTAACAGCGATAACATTAAGCGATGTGAGTACATTAAACTAAACATGCCGGATGTAGGCACCTCTTACGATTATATCTATGCAAATAGTGAAGCTGCTTCTTATGACAAGCCTTATGCAACTTACATTTTTGGCATCTCAGATTTAATGAATTTATTTCCTGCACTTCAATTGTGTACAACAGCAAACGATGCCGGGTTTAAAGCTTTACAGGAAGAACTAATCAACAATGACGATGTGGATGTAAATACCATGTCTGAAAAACTCAAGAACTATTATCAGAAATATTTCAGAATATACAGCAACTATTATGATAAAAACTTACCTGATCCCGAGTTTCATGTTGCTGTTAGTTGTTCCATCAGTGCTTTATGCAAGGCAAATCGTGTAAATGATTTTAGTGAGCATCCATGTGTTTTACAAACACTAACATGGACCACACGTAAATCTTTAATTGAACTGTTTTCTGCGCACAACAGCATCACCCTCAACACTGATAAATATTGGGTAGGTAAAGCTTTAACGCTTTTAATACAAACGGTACCTAAAGCACAAGAAGAGTCCTTGATCTCTTTCCTCAGAGAAAACAGCTTTAATCAATTTTATAAAATTTACAACGGCTTAGACGATTATAATAAGGAAATTTATATTGGAGCGCTTGTGCAGATTATTGATAAGAACTCAACCAATAAACAGTTTGTACAAAGTCAAATTGCTGATCCGGAAAGCTTTCAAACACAGGCTGCAAGAGAGAGTACTTACACTATCCCCGTTTATTATAACAGTTCTATTTCCGACTGCAGCTCCTGGCTTAATACAGTAATTGCTGGCGGAATTGCATCAAATATTGCAAGTATATGTAAAGGGTTTACTTCAGTAAGAGGGCAGGATGGTAAACTTTTACATGTATATAAAAC
>JAIEQM010000036.1 GCA_019747705.1 Chitinophagaceae bacterium
AATTAGATTGGCGGGGGTGTGGCATAATATTTTTTTTCAAAGTTACTCTTAGCACCTCAAAAGATTAATTAGCCAATTTAGCACGTTCATTTATTCTTTATCTTGCTTTCCATGTTTTTTATACTCTCCAAAATTTTATACTTTTTTCTGTCACCATTTAACTGGATGCTGCTGCTGTTTCTATGGTGGCTGCTTACAAAAAAACACAGGCGCAGGCTGGGCTTTGTTTTGATTGGTATGTTTTTGTTTTTCTCCAACCCTTACATCATTTACAAAATCACTATTGCAGGGCAGGAAAAACAAAGAATATTGCAACCCGCTGAGAAATATGAAACAGGTATCCTTCTGGCGGGTTTTGTTGGTTTTGAATTTAAAACCAGGCAGGGCTTCTATGGCAGCGCAGCCGATCGTTTTATACAGGCCGTTCGTTTGTATAAACTCGGCCATATCAAAAAAATTATTATTACCGGCGGCAGCGGCAGTTTGTGGCGGCAGCAATATAAAGAAGCAGATTTTGTAAAGCAGGAATTGATTACCATGGGCGTGGCTGCACAGGATGTGCTGAGTGAAAACCAAAGCCGTAATACCTATGAAAATGCCATCAATACCAAAAAGCTCATTGATTCACTGCAGTTAAAACCGCCGTTTCTTTTAATTACATCTGCCATGCACATGAAGCGAAGCCAGAGGGTTTTTGCAAAAGCAGGTTTACAAACTGTTGCGTATCCCTGCAACTTTTCTGCAATTCATAACCCCCAATTGTTCTGGAATTCAATAATACCCTCTTACAAAGCATTTGAAGGCTGGGATATTTTTTTTAAAGAAGCAGTGGGGCTGCTGGTGTATAAGATTACCGGCAAAGCTTAAATTATTTTCTTTATCTGTATATCATGAAGGTCTTTAAACCTGTACAATACTTCCTGTAAACGGTTTTTGGGGATACCTGTTTTGATGCGGCAGAACAATTGCAATTCCTGCTCCACTACTGTACAGTTGCATTGCTTTAAAATCATCATCACTTCATTCATTCTTGTATAATCAAACTCCATCGAATAGCTCTCTTCAATTTGTTTTTGGATGATGGGTGTTGTTTGCAATGCCAGTGATGCAACTGTTTTATACGCATTAATTAAACCTGGTACACCCAGCAAGGTGCCGCCAAAATAGCGAACCACAATAACAGTAACGTTAATGAGTTGCTTGCTGTCAATCTGCCCGAGTATAGGTCTTCCTGCACTGCCGGAAGGTTCACCATCATCACTCACCCTGAAGGTGTTTCCATCAACTCCCATCCTGTATGCAAAACAATGATGATTGGCTTTGGGGTGAAGCTCTTTTAATTCCTTTAATTTTATTTTAAAATCATCAGTAGATGAAACAGGAAATGCATAAGCCAGGAATTTACTGCCCCGGTCTTTATACTCAGCTACAACCTCTTTTTCAATTGTAAAATAAAAATCCTGATCTGCCATACAAAACATTTAACCAAATGCAATTAATGCAATGGCAGCTAATGATAATAAAATACCCAGCCAGTTAACCGTTGATAATTTTTCTTTAAACAACACCCATGCTGCCAGTGTGCTAAATAAAACGATGCCCATATTGTTGATGGGAAAAATAGCCGAGCTGTTGCCCTGGTAATCTTTCAATACCCGTACCAAACACCAGATGGAAAAATAGTTGGGCACACCAATCATAATACCCGCAGGAACAGAACGTTTATCAAATTTCATGCGGCCGCTTACAATCATTACGAGCAAATAAGTTACTCCCAAAGCAGCCGCCACGCCAAATGCAGTGATGAGATAGGCATTTTTATTCCCGTCATTCAGTTCTGTTTGCTCCACATATTTAATTAATGTATCCAGCAAGCCGCTGCTGATGAACAATACAACCGGTAATAAAAGGTTTGAAAACTGAAAGGTTTTGCCTGAAGGCTCCGTACCTGCTTTTGAAGGCATACAGGTAAAAACCACTGCGGCCAGTGCCACAACAACACCAGCAGCTTTTAACAGGGTGATATTTTCATGATAGAGATAAATGGAAAACAAAAAAGGTATAACCAATGATAATTTATTGGCAACAGATGTAATGGCAACGCCCATCTTTTGTGCGGTAATACCCACCACATTAAAAATGGTAACAAACATAAAACCCATAAGCAAACTCCATTTAAACCAGCTTTGTGAAAAAGTACTGCTGCTTACTGGAAACTCCCCGTTTACAAAACTGCCGGTAATAACACAGGTGATATAATTGAAAACAATGGCCTGCAATACAGGTATATTATACCTCTCCACTACTTTAAAGGAAAGCGTGAGCCAGGAAGTAAGAATGATGGAACCGAGAAGAAAAAACATTTATGCTTTAAGATTTTAGAATTACGATTTAAGATTTCTATAAACTTTTAATGTGTCTGATAAAATTTGATCTTCGCCTATTTGCTGATGATTTTGCAACACAGGAGAATTTAACCCTTCATCAACTATCAATTCTTCATTGGTAATTACCCTTGCTTCATCCCACAAACCTTCATCAATAAAACTTTGCAGCAATTTTGAACCGCCTTCTACCAATACACTTTGAATGTTCTTCTGATACAAGGCATTGATGATTTGATGAACTGCACTTGCATTTTCTGCAATTTTATAATACTCCGGCTGCCCTTGTTCCTGATGCTTGTGATAATTAAAGATAATAGTTGCTGCATCATCATTCATCAATTTGGCTGATGATGGCACTCTTAATTCTTTATCCAGCAGCAGTCTTACAGGCTGCTTTCCATTAGAATAACGATTCGTCAATTGCGGGTCATCCATCAAAGCAGTGTTGGTGGCAACGAGAATAGATGCTTCTTCGCTCCGCCACTGATGCACCAATCTATTGGTGAAGTTATTACAGATAAATAAACGTTGAGCAGCGGAAGCAAGCGGATTTATTGGGGCTGCTATTTTTTTATTTTTTGTCTGAGCCCATTTCAATACAATGTAAGGGCGCTGTTTTTGATGAAACGTAAAGAAACGCTTATTGAGTTCTTCGCATTCCTTTTTTAAAACACCCACCGTAACCTCCACTCCTGCTGCTTTTAATTTCTCAGCTCCTTTTCCATTTACTTCCGTAAACGGATCACGGCAACCGATAACAACTTTTGGTAGTTGATGTTTGATAATTAAATCAGCACAGGGCGGCGTTTTACCAAAATGAGCACAGGGTTCTAATGAAACGTATAAGGTTGAATGCTGCAACTCATTCGTATGACCATTTTGAATGGCCTGGCGAATGCAGTTTACTTCCGCATGTGCTTCTCCATATTGCTGATGCCATCCTTCACCAATAATCATATTATCATATACCAGCACGGCTCCCACCATTGGGTTGGGCGCTGTATAGCCTGCACCCTTTTGGGCAAGCTGAATACAGCGCTGCATATATTGTTTGTGATGAGTCATCAGAATTTGCAAATGTAGCC
This sequence comes from Chitinophagaceae bacterium, assembly GCA_019747705.1. Lineage (GTDB taxonomy): Bacteria > Bacteroidota > Bacteroidia > Chitinophagales > Chitinophagaceae > Lacibacter. Next base: position 3,473 of record JAIEQM010000036.1, read on the forward strand.
GGTTCATGCTGATTTATTTTAGGACCCATGTTGTAACTTATTAATTGACTCACCCCTACCCCTCTCTGCAATGCAGAGAGGGGAAAGCAAACAGCCTGAGTAAATAAGCGCTACAAAAATTTTCGGGGGCATCATACTCCTCTCTCTCTATGCAATAGAGAGGGGTTGGGGGTGAGTCAGATTTATGAATAACTTATTTTTGCCAAATGTTAATTAAAGAGGCAGAAGAACTAATTGTAAAAGAATTGAGCGGATTATACTCTAAAGGAGAATCAGTTGCCATTGCCACCTTGTTGCTTGAATATGTATGCAAAATTAGAAGAAACGTACAGGCCTGGCACACCAAATCACTTCCCATTTCATCTGATCGTCTTTATCAATACATTACTGAACTGAAACAAAACAGACCCATCCAGTATGTAATTGGTGAAGCTTGGTTTTACGATTTAAGATTTGAAGTAAATGAAAGTGTGCTGATACCAAGGCCGGAAACGGAAGAGTTGGTTGAAATGGTGATAAAAGAAGTACGAAGTACGAAATATGAAGTACAAATACAAAATGCAGACAACTCCCATCTCCTATTTCCTATCCCGGTTCTCGACATCGGAACCGGCAGCGGCTGTATCCCCGTCAGCATCAAAACAAATACTCCTGAAGCTGATGTAAGTGCCATTGATGTGTGCAGCGAAGCCTTGCATGTTGCTATAAATAATGCGGTAATGCATGAAACCGAAATTAATTTTCACCTGCTTGATTTTTTAGATGAACGCAAATGGAATGAGCTGGGCATGTTTGATATTATCATCAGTAATCCTCCTTATATCAAAACAAATGAACGGCAGAATATGAGTGAACATGTATTGCAGTATGAGCCGCATAAAGCATTGTTTGTGCCGGATGATGATGCGTTGCTTTTTTATAAGAAGATTGCAGATTTTTCATTAACGCATTTAAGTCCGCATGGAAGGATTTATGTTGAAGTTAACCAGCAGTTGGGAAAAGAAACAGCGGAAGTGTTTTTAAAAAAAGGATTTAATAATGTTGAGTTGCTGAAAGATATGAGCGGGAATGAACGGTTTGTAAAAGTAAGTTCTTAGTTCTGCTGTTCTTTAGTTTTAAGAGCTGTACAAAGAGTATTGATGCTTAATGCACAGACCCTGATGTGTGCGACGCAAGGAACGATGCCATGAAATACTTAAGCTGGTAAACCCAAAACAAAAAAACTCAAATCCTTTACTCCACTCCCTTTTTATCTACATTCATTACGGCTTTTACACCCAGCCTGTCTGCGGCACGCAGCACAGCCGCAAAGCTTTCCAGTTTACAATTTCGGTCGGCATTAATAGAGATAGTGGGTTCTTCACCGTTGGTGCGTTTGCTGCGGATCATTTGTGCAAGTACCGTATCCATCATGAGTACATCTACCGGCTTTGCTTCCACATAAAAACGGTTGAAAGAGTCAATGGTAACAGCAACACTTTGTTTGGCCTTTGTATTACTCTTCGCTTTCGGCAAACTTGCTTTACGAACATTAGGATTGGCCAATGTACTCACTATCAAAAAGAACATGAGCAATATGAAAAGGATATCATTGAGTGCATCGGTAAACACTTCGCTTTCGTCCTTATGCTTTTTTCTGAGTTTCATTTATAAAATTTAACGGGTGGGTTCCTGTAATACATCCAGGAAATCTGCCGAAGCTGCTTCCAGTTTATTGGCCATCTTATCTACCTGTGCTTCCAGTATATTATGAAACAGGTAAGCAATTAAACCCACCACCAAACCCGTAATAGAGCTGATGAGCTTTGTATAAATACCACCGGCTATAGTGCTTAGTTCATATTCACCTGTTGCATTGATGTTGAAGAAGAGCTGCATTAATCCTACCAGCGTTCCCACAAAACCAAAGATGGGTGCAATTTTAGAAATAATGGACAGCACATTTACATTCCGCTGCAGTTTAAACAACTCCAGCTCTGCCACATTCTCCATACTGAAGTTGATGCTTTCAATGGGCTTGCCAATACGCTGGATGCCTTTATCAATCATGCGGCCCACCGGGTTATTGGTATTGCGTGCAAAATTGCGGGCTGCTGTAATGTTACCGCTCAAAATATTATCACGGATGATGTTCATAAAATTATCATCTGCTGCTGATGCTTTTTTAATAGCCATCCACCGCTCTGCAAACACATAAACCGTGGCAGCGCTGATGATGAGCAACGGAATCATGATCCATCCTGCTGAAATAATTAAATCAATTAAATGTAATTGTTTGGGGGCCACAGCCGGTGTTACAGCTTTTGTAAGCGAATCCACCTGGAGGAAAAAAAAGTCCATGTTGTGTTATATGGTTTTAAGTTATTGCTGTTAAAGCAAACAAATGTAAATCCTATGGGCTAATTAACGGCTCCGGCTGTTAATTATTTTCTACAGTGATAATTTCGTACCACGTTTCAACCAAATGCCTCTTCTTTTGTTATAGGTTTGCAAAAACTATCTTTATGTTCCTTTCAGTAATGCCCAATTTTTCGGATCCTGCCATCTGGATCAGCCTTGTAACCCTCACCTTCTTAGAAATTGTGCTGGGTATTGATAATATCATTTTTATTTCAATACTTGCCAACAAGCTGCCCGTTGCACAGCAGGCCAAAGCCCGCAACCTGGGTTTAACACTGGCACTTATTATGCGCATTGGTTTGTTGTTTACCATTACATGGATGATGAAACTGAAAGACCCTGTACTCACCGTTCCTTTTTTAGATGACCCCACCAACCCGGGCAATAACTTAGCCATTAGCTGGAAAGATGTGATCCTCATTTTGGGCGGTATCTTTCTGCTGATTAAAAGCACAACCGAAATTCATAACAAACTGGAACGTTCAGAAAAACCTGCAAAGGTTGGCGGCACGTCTTCCTTCTCTGCTGTAATTGTTCAGATATTATTGATTGATGCGGTGTTTAGTGTGGACAGTATTCTAACAGCCGTAGGTTTGGTGGATAATATTGTCATCATGATTATTGCTGTAATTGTAAGTATGATTGTGATGCTGATATTTGCAGGGCCCATCAGCCGTTTTATTAACAAACATCCATCATTGCAGGTACTGGCGCTCGCCTTCTTAATTGCCATTGGCGTTATTTTAATTGCCAACGGTTTTCATCAGGAGTTCAATAAAGGTTATATCTATACAGCGCTCGCCTTCTGCCTCTTTGTGGAAATGATTAACCTACGCATGCGCAGGAACAAAGAAAACCTGGAGTTAAATAATTCAAAGATTAAAGAATAACACAAACCCGTTTAACTTAAAAGCAGCTTTAACCGGCTGCTTTTTTTATGCCCCGCCACTCAAATAAATTTTTAAAAAAAGAAAAAGAAGGTTGCTACCTTACTCCTCTTATCATCAACTAATCACTCAAATATGAACACTGTATTAACTGTAAGCGCTGTTATTAATGCCCCGCTTCAAAAAGTGTGGGACTGTTTTACCATACCTCATCACATTATGCAATGGAACAATGCATCAGCAGAATGGCACACACCCAAAGTAACAAATGATTTGAAAAAAGGCGGAACATTTGCTTTTACCATGGCCGCAAAAGATGGAAGTATGAGTTTTGATTTTGAAGGCACTTACAATGAAGTGATAGAATTGCAACTGATAGAATATACTACTGCAGATAACAGAAAAGTGGGCATTCATTTCTCTGCCAACCATCATGAAACGGTTGTGATGGAAGCCTTTGAAGCAGAAACAGAAAACCCTCTTGAACTGCAGCAGCAGGGCTGGCAGGCCATACTGAATAACTTTAAAGCTTATACTGAAAGCAAATAATGAAGATTTTTAAATTAAAAAGCAACCATTTAACTTGTATTAAAATGAATTCATCATGAAATCATTTGCCACCGTTGATGAATACATTGCTTCTTTCTCCAAAGTAACTCAGCAATTGCTGAAACAAATGCGTTCAGCCATAAAAGCTGCTGCACCCAAAGCAGATGAATCCATCAGCTATGGAATGCCTGCTTACAAATACCTCAACAAGCCATTGGTTTATTTTGGAGGATATGAAAAGCATATTGGCTTTTATGCCACACCAACAGGTCATGCTGCTTTCAAAAAAGAATTGGCTAAATACAAACAGGGCAAGGGCTCTGTGCAGTTTCCGGTTGATCAAAAATTGCCGCTGAGTTTGATAAAAAAGATTGTAAAGTTGAGGGTGAAAGAAAATGAACTGAAAGCGTCACTAAAAATCAAAGCAATAAAAAAGGGCATCTGATTGATACCCTTAGAATTTTATTGAAATTTTTTATTACTGCCCCGCCTGTTTCACCATCAATGCCTGTATCTGCTTCATCGTTTTTTCCATACCATCTGCACTGCCATCTAAGAAAATCACATTGCCTTTTCCGTATTCAGCAAAATTCTTTACGGCTTCTGTCCACATGCTAAATAGAATTACATTGGTATCTAAGTTGGCTTGTTTCATTTGTTCGGCCGCTTCCGTCATACCTTTTGCTACTTCCTGGCGGAAGAGTGCCACACCCTGTCCACGCAAACGTGCTGCTTCACGCTCCGCTTCTGCCGCAATCTTAATAGCATTACCTTCTGCTTCGGCGCCTTTTGTTTTGGTAATAAGTAAAGCCTGGCCTTCATTTTCAGCAGCGGCTTTTAAGTTGTTGCTTGCTACCACACGGCTCATGCTTTCCATAATGGCCTGGTCAAACGTAATATCATTGATCTGCAAATCCTGCAGATGATAACCCCATTCTTCCAGCGAGTGATCAATTTGATCTTTTACATATTCCACAATTTCACGGCGTGCCGTTAATATTTCTGCCTGGCGCTTGGTGGCCACAAAAGCACGGATGCTTCCTTCAACGGTACGAATCAATGCCTGCATTAAATCTTTATCGCTTATAAATTTGAATGCTACACGTTTAATAGTTTCTTCATCCTGGTTTTGTACGGAATACAACAGCATGCTTTTGAAATACACATTTGCCTGGTCCACCGTTACCGCCTGGAACTCCAGTTCCACACTCCTGTTTTGGATACTCACTCTTTTATAAATCTGCTCTAAAACGGGGATTTTAAAACCCAAACCGGGGCGTAAAATACGCTGGTACTTTCCAAACATGGTAATAACGGCAATAGTGCCCTGGTTTACCGTAACCAATCCGCTGAATACGATAAAGGCAATTAAAAGCAGCCACCAGTAATCAATTAAAAAAGAAGACATAGTTTTATTTTTTTATAAATGTAAAGCAAAGGAATTGATAAACGGAAAGAATCTGAGCAACTGTTTCTGTAAATTTGAGAAAAAAACACATGACTCAGAGTAAAAAAATATGGCTGGGTTTCCTGGCTTTTCTCCCCATCCTGTTTACCGTCGGCATCATCATCTACATGTTCGCCTCTTTTTTACCGGCTATGATAAAAGCAGATCACCTGGAAGGTTCAGATGAACAGGCATTGATAGTGTTTTCAACTCTTTTGCCCTTTATTATTATTGCCATTGCCGGAAGTATGGTGGTGCTGGGTTTAATCATCTATTTTATCTTTCATGCAATGGGTAATCCTGCTGTAAAAACGGAAGAACGAATCATCTGGATCTTATTATTCATTTTTATGAGCAGTATTGCGTTTCCTGTTTACTGGATCATACGCATCTGGCCCGATCCTGAACCTGTAAGTAATTTTGTGCGGCAGTAAGATTAACAAAATCTTTTTTATTTTATAACCACAGGTTGTTGAATAATTGTTGAATCCATCTTTTATTTGCAGTTGTAAAGCATCATTCACCAAAACTGTTACGCATGAAAAATGTTACTCTCCTGCTCCTTCTGATTTCTTTTTTGCTTACATCCGCTGCCGCTGATGCAGGCATCGTTGTTCCCGCCACAACCACAATTATTGCCCGGCCTGAAACAAAGAAAACAAAGCTTACTTATAAGGAAACTAAGAAGCTGCTGGAGTCAAAACTCAACCGTAAACTCAGCTTTAAAGAAAAGCTGGCGCTTCGTCTTCAAAAAACATTTCCAAAATACGATATTGAATTAGAGCGAAGGGCCAATAACCAGGCGGTAACCGGCTTTGTATTATCTGTATGCGGGCTTGTTTTGCTATGGCCTTTAGTTATACCCGGCTTAATCATCAGCAACAGTGCACTCCGGAAGGAAAGAATGGATCCGGGTATTTTAGACAGCGCCAATTATGGTTTGGCAAAAGCCGGAAGTATTATTGGTTATGTGGGTCTTGCATTAGCGGCAATTTTAATAGCCATTATCGCAGTTACACTCTCAACCGGTGTTTACTGGTAATCAGCTTTTTTCTTCCCACACCTGCACCAGTTCAATCAACATACGTGTGGCTTCTTCCATATCCTGCACACCAATCCACTCATGTTTGCTGTGTATGGCCTGCATGCCCGTAAACAAATTGGGGCAGGGCAGGCCCATATAACTCAGGCGGCTGCCGTCAGTACCACCACGGATGGGTTCTTTCACAATAGTAAAACCGCAACGCTTATACGCTTCCTCAGCATGGGCAACAATTTGCGGGCGCTGATCCAGAACTTCTTTCATGTTGCGGTATTGTTCTGTAACAATAAACTCCATGCTGCAGCCGGGATATTGTTTCATTATACCTTCAGCAATTGTTTTTAAACGGGCTTCATGCTGCTGCAAACCGCTCACGGTAAAATCCCTCACAATAAAATCAATATTCACTTTTTCAGCAATACCGTTGATGGAAAGCGGATGCACAAATCCTTCCCGTTTCTCCGTTGTTTCAGGGCTCCACTCCTGTTTGGGCAGTGCATCAATGATTGCTGCTGCAATCTTTACTGCATTTATCATTGTGTTTTTGGCATAGCCGGGATGTGCACTCACACCATGAATAATCATTTTCACACCATCTGCACTAAAGGTTTCATCTTCCAGCGTCCCCGGTTCACCACCATCCAGTGTATAACCAACTGCTGCACCTAATTTTTGCATATTTACTTTAGCTGTTCCTTTCCCTACTTCTTCATCAGGAGTAAATAATAATTTAATAGCGCCATGTTTTATTTCCGGATGCTGCATTAAATAAGCAGCCGTACTCATAATGATACTTACGCCGGCTTTATCATCTGCCCCCAATAAAGTTCTACCGCTGGCAGTTATAATATCTTTTCCAATATGCTTGTTTAAATAGGAATATTTTGCAGCGGAAATGATTTGTGTTGTATCATCCGGCAGTTTAATATCAGAGCCATCATAATTCTCATGCAGCAGGGGTTTTACATTGGTACCACTGCAATCAGGCGCTGTATCCACATGGCTGCAAAAACAAACAACCGGAACATCTTTACTGCTGTTTGACGGTATTGTTGCATATACATACCCGTATTCATCCATGTGTGCATCTGCAATGCCCACCCCCTTCAGTTCATCTGCAAGCATTAAGGAAAGGTTCTTTTGTTTTTCAGTGGTAGGGTACGTATTGCTTTCAGGATCACTTTGTGTATCTGTCTGAACATAACGCATCAGTCTTTCGGCTGTACCATATTTGCTCTTTGCATTCATTCCGCTTATTTTTGAGCGGTAAAGAAAATTGATTTTTGTTTTTTGCCAAAATTTAAAAGTAGTTGCTGAAAGCAGATCACGGGCAAAAAGGCCGGGGCAGTAAATCTGCACAAATAAATTAAACTATGCAACCAACCAATCCACTCATCAAACAAGCCTGGCTCAGGGTTCTGCTGTTTGTAGTGGCCTATATTACATTTCTAATTTTCTCTGCAACCATTACAGCTCTTGTTTTATCTGCCGTATTTAATGGCAAAGCCAATGAAAACCTGCCTGATTTTTACATTTATATCTTACTCAATTTTATTGCCGGTTTTTTTATGGTATGGCTTTTTCGCAGGCTGGTTGACCGTAAATCGTTTAAAAGCCTGGGCTGGCAATGGAAAGGATTTGCAAGAGAAGGGATTGCCGGTTTTACAACAGGTATTTTTTTATGCTGTGTAATTGCCGTTGTGTTATGGCTGATGCAATTACTGCAATGGTTTACTGATGACATAAATATTGCAGCCCTTGCTTCTTCTTTTGTGCTGATGATGCTGGTGGCGCTGGTGGAAGAACTGGTGTTCAGGGGATACATCCTTGGCAATTTAATGGAAACCGTTTCAAAAGAAGCTGCATTGCTGATGAGTGCATTTATTTTTGCAGCCGCACATTCACTCAATCCTGAATTTAATTTAACTGCATTTTTGAATATCCTGCTGGCAGGTTTGTTACTGGGTATCAATTTTATTTACACCCGCAATTTATGGTTTGGCATATTCCTTCATTTTACATGGAATTATTTGCAGGGGCCTCTGCTGGGTTTTAAAGTGAGCGGCTTGGAACTGCCCTCGCTCTTACAGCAAAATTTAAACGGCTCTGTGTTATTAACAGGCGGCGAATTTGGGCTGGAAGCATCCTGGCTGGCTGTGATTGCGTTTTTATTAGCCCTACCTGTTTTTTATCTCCTCTTTCAGAAAAAGTATCAACAATTACCGCCTGAATAAAACAAGCAGCAACTCCTTGCATTTTCAATTCTTCTTTTCTACTTTTCTGCTTCACTAAAACCAAAACAAATGAAGAAGATTATTATTGGCGGCCTGGTAGGCGGCATTTTATTATTTGCATGGCAAACTGTTTCCTGGACGGTTGCCAATTTTCATGAAAAGGGACAACAATACACTCCTAAACAAGACAGTGTTTTAAGCGCTCTCAACGCTTTAGGACTGGAAGAAGGTTCCTATATGGTGCCCCGTGAAAAGCCAGGCGCCTCCTTTGAAGAAATGCAAAAAACAGGTGAGCAGATGACGGGCAAACCCTGGGCAAAAATTTCTTATTACAAAGCATGGAATGTAAACATGGGTATGAATATGGCACGTGGCGCCATTGCTGATATCATCATTGTATGTTTACTCTGCTGGATGTTTTCAAAGATGGGGCCACAGGGTTTCAGCATCTATTTACTGGCAAGTATTTTTGTAGGCATCATTTGTTTTACCAACGGACCCTACACCGGACACATCTGGTATCCATTGCATGATATTAATGCATTCTTTATTGATGCCATTGCAAGCTGGGGAATAGTTGGTTTGTGGCTGGGATGGTGGATGGGGAGGAAATAAACTGCTTTGCAGTTTATAGTTTGCTTTTTATTGTCACAAGCATTTGTACATCTATCAGCTGCATTGGCGTCGCACTCTTGTACTGATTTAATTCTATTGAACACGAAAACGGTTCGCATAAAATGCGAACCGTTTTTTATTGCTAAATAGGGCTTGCTCAAAAACGCTAACTGCTTGTTATCTTTGATATTATACAACCAAAGCCAAGATCAGATGCA
>JAIEQM010000057.1 GCA_019747705.1 Chitinophagaceae bacterium
TTGATAGACTATTGGTCGCCACATTATCGAACCCTTGGTATTGCTCAATTCCAAATAGCGGATAGTCATTGGAAAAACGCATAAATTAAGCTTTTAGTTACAGATTTTTTGCCCAGCGGGAGATGGTCAAACGTAGGTACTGTTGTTTTATCTGTTGGTGTCTTCACAAAACGAACCTGCTACTTAAAAACTGGTTGGTGATGACACCACCCAGTAAGAAAAAAAAAATTCTACAGATAAATTATGCTATTGATGATTAACATTACTATTTAGCCGGTGAAAAAATAACATGCCTGCTTCTATATGGGTTTTTAATATCTTCTGTTATTAAATCAGTCATTGGGGAAATAAACCACCAAAATTTAGTAATTCCAATACCTGGCATATAATCGAACTCTTGATTATAATTATACTTGCAGCCGTTACAAATTATTTTATCGGTTGGTGTCTTCACCAACCGAAATCTGATACTAAAAACTGGTTGGTGAGGACACCAACCAGTAAGAAAACACTCAAAGACCAGCCTTACATGGAATTGGGTACCGGTGTTGATAATATTTTTAAAGTACTGCGTATTGATTTAATATGGCGGGTATTGCCCAATAATGCTGTAAGTGCAACCAAAAGGTTTGGTGTGTTTGGGAGTTTCAGACTGCAGTTTTGATAACTGATAAATACTTTATGAATTAAGTACACTCAAAATTATTCCACAGGCTTTCTTAATCTCTTCTTCACTAATATTTAATGGCGGGGCAATACGCAAGCAGTGTGATGCAAATAAAAACCAATCAGTAAATACTCCTGCTTCAATACACGCATCAATGATTTGTTTATTCTCATCAAAAGTTTCAAACTCAACCGCTATCATTAAACCACGGGAACGTACTGCTTTTATTTTGGGGTGATGCAGCAGTGTGCGGAACAATTGCTCTTTTGCAAATACATCATCCATCAACTTTTCATTCAGCAATACATTCATCGCTGCCATGCCTGTAGCACAGCAAACAGGATGACCGCCAAACGTAGTAATATGCCCCAGCACCGGGTTATCCGTAAACGCATCCATCAATTTTTTATCAGCAATAAAAGCACCCAGCGGCATACCACCACCCAATGCTTTGCCCAGTAATAAAATATCTGGCACAATACCAAATTGTTCAAACGCCCAAAGCGTTCCATTACGACCAAATCCACATTGTATTTCATCCAATATCAACAAAGTACCCGTTGCTGTGCATTTATTTCTTAGTGCAACAATCCATTCTTTGAGCGGTGCGTTTACACCTGCTTCGGCTTGTATCGTTTCTGCAATTACACAGGCTGTGTTATTTGTAATTACGTCTAATGCTTCAAATGAATTATAATTTGCATGATGCACACCTGGCAATAAAGGCCGAAAAGTATTGCGCCAGTATTCACTGCCCATCACGCTTAATGCACCCTGTGTACTGCCATGATAAGAATTGTTGAAAGAAAGTATTTCTGTTCTGCCTGTAACACGCTTGGCTAATTTCATGGCGCCTTCTGTAGCTTCAGTTCCGCTGTTGGTAAAGTAAACGGAGTTGAGTGTTGAAGGAAGATGATCCGTTAAGAGTTGGGCATACTGTACCTGCGGGCTTTGCACCAACTCACCATACACCATGATGTGCAAATACGAATCCAATTGCTGTTTGATGGCTTTAATTACTTTTGGATGCCGGTGCCCCACATTGCAAACACTGATGCCGCCAATCAAATCAATATATTCTTTTCCCGCTGCATCCCACAGAAGGCATCCTTCTGCTTTCACCATTTCAATGGCAAGCGGTGCGGCTGAAGTTTGTGCATTGTGCTGAAGAAAAAGTTGTCGCAGGTTCATGTGTGGCAACAAAGATAAATGCAATTAAAAACTATCGTAGAAATACCTATGAAAGCAGGGGAAAATGATGGATATTTGAAGCCCCCTCCGTCCCAAAAGGGCAATGTCATTAAGTTAAGCGTTTCGTCATGTCGAGGAACGAGACATCTCATAAAATTCGGTGAGTAAGAAATTTATGAGACCTCTCCCTGCGGTCGAGGTGACGTTTAACTTAATGACATTGCCCAAAAGGGGGAACTGCACGGCACAGCCCATGCGTGATAAAAAGATTTAAAATTTTGTAATTGATGAAGCTGGTTGTTTTGGGGGATGCTGAATAGAGTTAAGAACGTAGAAGAGTCGAGACGCTTTTGGTTCCCTACGTTAAGTTGGAACCGAGACTGAAACGTCTCGGCTCGATGCCGAATGAAAACTTCGGTATGCGACGCAACAGCAGCATAATAGCAGCACATCACTCTGTAACAAAAAAATAAAAAAATGGCAGTAATTCTTCCTGTAGAAGGTGTTTATCCAAAAATGGGCGATGATTGTTTTATTGCACCCAATGCTACTATTGTGGGTGATGTGGTAATGGGTAATCAGTGCAGTGTGTGGTTTAATGCTGTGGTGCGGGGCGATGTAAACAGCATCCGCCTGGGAAATAAAGTGAACGTGCAGGATGGCGCCGTGCTGCATGCCACATACCAAAAAACCAAAACCATCGTTGGTAATAATGTAAGCATCGGTCACAATGCCATTGTACACGGATGCACTTTGCATGATAATGTGCTGATAGGTATGGGCGCAATTGTAATGGACAATGCAGTGGTACACAGCAATTCCATTATTGCCGCCGGTGCGGTGGTGCTGGAAGGTACGGTGGTGCAGGCAGGAAGTATTTATGCAGGCGTACCGGCCAAAAAAATAAAAGACATCAGTGCAGAACTGATAAGTGGAGAAATTAACCGCATTGCTGATAATTACATCAAATACAGCGGATGGTTTAAAGAAGATGGCAGCAAAAATTTATGATTTACGGATAAACCTTTTTTATTTATTAATTGTCTTATAAAAAACCAGTTATGAAGAACCTTACTAAAGCAGCGTTAATTATTGTAACTGTGTCTTTATTTACAGCATGTAATGTGTTTAAAAAACCCAAAGAGGGTTGCCCCGGCAACGGAAAGAATGTGGGTGCAGAAAAAATTCTGAGTGGTGAAAAGGTGCCGAAAGCAAAGAAGTTCCGGGGTTAACAATAGTCTTTGATTGATAACCATAAAATACCGTGCTATGAACCCAACTCTACGAAACCACATTGGCTACAATGAAGCCATTCTTGACGACAATGCCAGTTTTGATCATTTCTTTCGCTGGGCCGATTTGCTTGCCGACAAACTCAACATTTCCTTTACCCGCAAGCTGGATGATTTTGAAGCCCTGTACTGGGATTTTTTGTACAAAGGCACCACCCTTACACTCAGCTACAACATCTTTAACGGCATTACTGTTTTTCCGGCATTGGAAGAACGCAGTGATTATTTTGAAAATGCTGCTATTGCGGAACTGGTGGATCAGTTGAAAGATGCGAATCCGGAGCAAGCCTGAGTTTCCCTCATCCTCTTATCCTTCTCCTGCCAGAGAAGGACTGTACAATAACTAAAGCCATACTTATTGTTTTTCCAGATGAGCTTTGAATTCTAAACAATTAATATCAACCACTGGATACTTTGCGGTAATTTTTGAATAGCGTGGGCTGTGCGTTGGGGGTTCTCCCCTTGGGGGAGTTAGAGGGGCTGAAGCTTAATATTTCTTTTCTTCAATCGTAGCAAGTATTCCTGCATAACTGATGTACCGCAGCGGATGTAATGTTTCATTTTCCACTGCTGCTTTTATAGCACAGCCGGGCTCTTCCAGGTGCAGACAATTGTTGAACTGGCATTCATTGATGAGTGCACGCATCTCCGGAAAATAATGCGAGAGTTCCTGTTTGCTGATATCCACCAATCCAAATTCTTTTACACCGGGTGTATCAATAATGCTTCCGCCAAATGGCAGATCATACATTTCAGCAAACGTAGTGGTGTGCATTCCTTTGCCACTCCAACTGCTCACTTCTTCTGTGCGTAAATCCAATTGCGGCAATAAATAGTTGATGAAGGTTGATTTGCCCACACCAGAGTGGCCACTGATTAAAGTAATCTTATCTTTCAATATTCCTTTTACCTCTTCCACGCCCTGCATCGTTTCCATGGAAACTAAAAAAACCTGGTAACCCGCCTCTTCATACATCACTTTCCATTCTTCATACGTACTCATTTCTTTTTGACGGTATAAATCAGCTTTATTAAAAACAATAATCGAGGGGATATGATACGCTTCTGATGTAATTAAAAAACGGTCAATAAAACCCTGTGAAGTTCTGGGTTCTTTAATGGTGGCAAACAGCAGGGACTGATCTAAGTTGGCGGCAACAATATGATGTTTGTATTTTTTATGGGGTGATATGCGGTTGATGTAATTTCTACGCTCATAAATTTCAACAATGGAATAACTGTGTTCAATGGTTTGGTCTTTCTCACGTTCTATTTCCACAATATCACCCACTGCAATGGGGTTGGTGGATGTAATACCGTCAATCTTAAATTTTCCTTTGATGCGTGCCTGCACCATTTCACCTGCTTCAGTTTTAGCAGTGTACCAACTGCCGGTAGATTTATAAATGAGCGCCTGCATGTGTGCAAAGAAAGGAAGAAAATAACCGGTTTAACAATTCTTAAGAATTCTTATTGTTAGAGGAACTGAACCGTCATGTCGAGGAACGAGACATCCCCGTGAAATGAAGCTCTGGTATTTAGTTATACTGATTAAACAATTTCTTTGCTTTTATTGAGAGATGACTCGTTCCTCGACATGACGGCATCCTGAATGTTTTGGTGTACTCCCGAACTTTATATTAAATCAACCTCACGGAAATTTTCTAAACACCCTGTATCGCAACCACAGTTCAATCAGCAGCAATACGGCAGCAGCAATGGCCAGCCAGTAGAACTCTTCAGCATATTTAGCAAAGCGGCTGGTTTCAATTTTTGATTTTTCCAGCTTATCAATTTGGGTGTAAATGTTTTTTAAACTTTCATTATCGGTTGCACGGAAATATTCACCACCCGTTTGCCGGGCAATTTGTGTTAACAGCTTTTCATCAATATTTACTTTTTCCTGCGTGCGTATAATGGTACCACTTGTTGATTGCTGGGGCAATGTGGCAAACCCTTCTGTACCCACACCAATAGTATAAACTTTTACTTTAAATGTTTTGGCAATTTCCATGGCCGTGGCAGGGTCAATCAAGCCTCCGTTGTTTTCACCATCGGTAAGCAGTATTACCACTTTGCTTTTGGATTCACTTTTTTTCAACCGCTCCACACTGGTAGCCAGCCCGGAGCCGATAGCTGTTCCATCCTGCAGCACACCGCTTCGTATTCCATACACCTGGCTGATTAACACGGCATGATCCGTAGTTAACGGGCATTGCGTAAATGGCTCCCCTGAAAAAATCACCAAACCAATACGGTCTGCTTTTCTTCCTTCAATAAATTTTACCGCTACATCTTTGGCAGCTTCCATCCGGTTGGGTGTAAAATCTTCTGCCAGCATACTACCGCTCACATCCATGCACAGCATAATATCAATACCTTCACCTTCCACACGCTCTTCTTCGTTTTTTGATTGGGGCCTTGCAACAGCAGTAATCAAAAGTGCTATGGTAACTAAACGAAGTACAAAAGGAAGATGAATAAAATTATTTTTCCCGGTTTTGTAATGTTTATGGATACCCAGCGATGAAACTTTAAAAGAAGAGCGGTTGTGTTTTTGTTTGAGGATGTACCAAACAATCAGCATAGGAAGAATCAGCAGGAACCACAGCATCCACGGATACGCAAAGTTGATATGTTGCATCCACTGGTTGATCATGCGCTGAGTTGTTGATGGATTTGTTTCAAAATAGTTTCTGTTTTGCTGAGGGCATCCATGCACTCATTTTGAGGTGCCGCAAATTTTGCAAACTTCACAGCATCCGATAAACGTAATACCTGTATAAAAGTGGCGGCATCAGTTCGCCCAATGGCAGGTGACAAATGAAATTCTGTTTCATCCGTTGTAAATTTTGAAAAAGGCTGACGTAAACTTCTTTCCAAAAAACGCTTGGCAATAAAACTGAGTTGTGAAAAATATTCTTTTTGTTCAGGCTGTGTGTTCCAGTTTTTTAATTTTAATTCATTCAGCGCTTTGCTGAATTCATCATAAGCGCCTGCAATGGGTTCAAAAGTTACAACCGTTGCCTGTTTTGCTTTCCATCTCCTGAATATATAAATCAACAGCAATAAACTCAAAACTGTAACAGCCGCAACAATATAGGCAATCCACTCTTCTGCAAAATTGGTTACTTCAATAATGGGTTTAATATCATTTAAGATAGCAGAGCCCGTAGTATCATATTCCACTTTTATTTCTTTGGGTGCAAACCTTAGTTGCCGGGGTTTACCATTTACATTGGAGGGAACGATAACACTCACACCCTGCAATTGCCAGGCGCCGCTATCCCAGCTGGTAATGGTGATTTCTCTTTTTAAAATATCACTAGTATCAAAACTGATATATTCAAAATGTTCAAGACTATCAGGAAATTTCCATTTGATGGGGGCGTTGCGTTCAATCGCTTTTAACTCAAAGGTGAGTTTAAGGGGTTCACCAATAAGAATTTTATCTTTACTGCCGCTTACCACAGGAGTAACCTGCGCCTGTGTAAGAACTGCACTGCAAACAACAGCAATAAAAGCAAAGAGTTTCCGTTTCATCGGCTGCGGTTAATAAAAAACTTTTGAAGCACTTTTACATAATCATCTCCTGCACGCATGTGCAGCAAATCAGCGCCGGCTTTTTTAAATACATCTTTCACATAATTATTGTGGCGGTGAAAATCCTGTTCATATTCATAACGCACCAGGGCGCTGGAAGTGTCTAATAATCTTTTACCACCCGTTTCCATATCTGTTACCTCCATCAATCCCACATCCGGCAGTTTCATATCCAGCGCATCATAAATTTTAATGCCAATAACATCATGTTTGCGTGCGGCCACACGTACCGCTTCTTCAAAGCCTGTTCCCAAAAAATCACTGATCAAAAAACAAATACTTCTTCTTCTGTTAGAGTTGTTAAACATGCGGAAAGCATCAGCATAATTTGTTTTGCCACTAACGGCATCACGGCTCAGCATTTCACGAACAATGTATAAAGTGTGCTGCTTTCCTTTTTTTGGTACTACTAATTTCTCCACTTTATCTCCAAATAAAATGGCGCCCACTTTATCCTGGTTATTTACGGCGCTAAAGGCGAGCACAGCTCCAATTTCAGTAACCAAATCTTTTTTTCGCTGCAGGTGCGAACCAAAACTCATACTGGCACTGTTATCAATCAGCAAAAAAACACTCAGCTCCCTTTCTTCTTCAAACACCTTCACATACGGATGAGCGTAGCGTGCACTTACATTCCAGTCAATAAACCGCACATCATCACCCGGCTGGTATTCACGAACCTCTTTATAACTCATACCCTGCCCTTTAAAAGCAGAATGGTATTCACCCGTGAACATATGATTGGTGAGCCGCTTGCTTTTTATTTCAAGTGCACGAACTTTTTTTAATATTTCTTCGGTTGTTAACATGAAAACCCTCCAAACCTCCCTAAAGGGAGACTTATTGCTGTTGAACGTTTATCATCAATTGAAAAATACTTCATCAGTTGAATAATGATTTTACATTCCCCCTTCAGGGGGTTAGGGGGTTTACGGCACCTTCACCGCATTCAGCACCTGCTTTATAATTTCTTCAATGGAAATATTCTCAGCTTCAGCTTCATAGGTTAAACCGATACGATGCCGCAATACATCTGCAGCAATAGCCCGCACATCTTCAGGAATTACATAACCACGTTTGTTTAAAAAGGCCATGGATTTGGAAGCAAGTGATAAATTGATGGTTGCACGTGGCGAACCACCATAACTGATTAAGGGTTTGATGCTGCCCAATCCATATTGATCAGGATAACGGGTGGCAAATACAAGATCCAGGATATAATGCTCAATTTTTTCATCCATATAAATGGAACGGACCAAGTGCCTTGCATCAGCTATTTCACGGATAGACACTACAGGATTTACCGGCGCTGATACTAACTGCTGTGTATTCTGGCGCAAAATGATTTGCTCTTCTTCTTTCTTTGGGTAACCAATTACCACCTTCAGCATAAAACGATCCTGCTGTGCTTCCGGCAGGGGATAGGTTCCTTCCTGCTCCAATGGGTTTTGAGTGGCAAGAACAAGAAAGGGTTCTTCCAGCGGATAGGTATGTTCACCAATAGTTACCTGCTTTTCCTGCATGGCTTCCAGCAAAGCGCTTTGCACTTTGGCAGGGGCACGGTTAATTTCATCAGCCAAAACAAAATTGGCAAAGACGGGTCCCTTGCGAACAAAGAATTTATTTTCCTGCTGGTTGTAAATCATGGTGCCAATTACATCGGCCGGCAACATATCCGGCGTAAACTGGATACGGCTGAATTTGGCATTGATGGCCTGGCTCAAACTTTTAATGGTAAGTGTTTTGGCCAAACCCGGAACACCTTCCAGCAGAATATGTCCGTTGCCCAGCAAACCAACTAACAGCCGGTCCACCATATATTGCTGGCCCACCAGCACTTTGTTTACTTCTGTACGGAGACGGTCTAAAAAAACGCTGCTCATTTGAATCCGTTCATTAAGCAGCCGAATGTCTTCAGCGGTTGGTAACATGTAACGCAGATTTTACGGTGAAAATACAAACTATGTATTGCAAAAAAAGTTTCATGGATAAACGGTTAAATAAGAGAAATAGTCTGTTTGCAAAAACAAAGCCATTTTTGAAGCAAGCCGGTAGTAAGTAGCCGATAGCCGTTAGTCGGTGTACTATAAATTATTCAGCTTTATATTTTTATGTGATTGTAGTCAGCAATTACTAACGGCTAACTACTATCGGCTACCGGCTTGTATCAACTAAAGACTACCGGCTAACGACTCAATCCAACAACTATCTTTGCCGCATGAATGTATCAGACGATTTATTTATACGCTGGATGAACCTGGAACATAAAATGGTGGGGCGGTTTGGGAAAAAGCCGGATTTGGAAGCCGTGCTTTTTTTAATCGGCATCCAGGAGTTTGGAAACATTAAGCCCAAATTTACCAAAGAACAGAAACAGGATTTAATACATGTGGCTGTTTGTTCATTACTGAGCCAGAGCGGTTATTTTGAGTATGAAAACACGGATGATGATGGCTGGCCCCATTTTAAACAGCTCAGGGCCATGCCGGTAATGGGTTTGAAAGAGCAGGAAGATTTTATTAAAGACCATGTATTACTTTATTTTGAGCAAAAAGGTTTTTAATAAAAACTTTTATTTTTCTGATTCAACTGAATTATTGAATTTAGCACCCTCATCACACAAAACAAAAAGCATGAATTTTCCTGACAATCTCCGCTACACCAAAGACCATGAATGGATAAAACTGGATGGCAACATAGCTACTATTGGTATTACTGATTTTGCCCAAAGAGAGTTGGGTGATATTGTTTATGTTGATATCAACACTGTGGGGCAGAGCCTGGAAGCAGAAACAGTATTTGGAACAGTAGAAGCTGTAAAAACAGTAAGCGATTTGTTTTTGCCTGTAGCCGGTACTATTCTTGAAGTAAATACAGCACTGAATGATAAACCCGAAAGTGTAAACAATGATCCTTATGGCGAAGGCTGGATGGTGAAAGTAACGGTAAACAATCCTGCTGACGTGGAAGCATTAATGGATGCCGCAGCTTACAGTGCCAGTGTTGCTTAATGAAGAAATTCATTCAATCATACCTCATTACAAAATGGCCGGCCATCACCTGGTCGGCTATTGTTTTTGTATTGCTGGCAATGCCGGGTAAAGGTTTGCTTAGCGAAGGTTTTTTGAGTGTATGGCATTTAGATAAACTCATACATGCCACTTTATTTTTTGTTTTGGTTTGGCTTTGGGCTCATTATTTAAAGACACATAAAACAATAACATGGAAGACACTTTTTATGATTGCACTATTAGCAACAGTTTATGGCATTGCTATGGAGTTTGTACAAATTTATACCGGCAGGGATTTTAGCGTGGGTGATATGGTGGCTGATGGTGCAGGCGCTTTTTTAGCAGCAATCATAAAAAATAAGCCCCGGTGGAAACCGGGGCCGCAACCAAAACTAACTGCTTATGAGAAAAAAGTATTTTAAAATTTGATACGGTAAAGTTCCGTGCTTTTTCTTTTCCCCTGCTTTTCTCTTTGTTAATGTTTCGCAAACCTTTTGGCCGCAAACATTTTAGCTTTAAAATGGGTCCCGGTAGAAACCGGAACCGTAACCAAAACTAACTGCTTATGAGAAAATTTGACTGCTTTTCGAAACTTATACTTAATAGACGTTTAAAGAGCGTTTTCGTTTACTTACTACCTGTTAAAAAATTCTGAAACCATTCGACACTACTATTACTTTTCCAAAACCATGCCAAGGGTTACATTTGCTCACCTTAAAAAAGTCAGGATTGAGTCAATTATCCCGTATTTTTTCGTGGTTCACTTTATTTTGCTTCAGTGCAGGCGTTGTATTGGCCCGGGAAGAAACGGTGAATGAAAAGAATTTCCGTTGCAGCATTACCAAAGCAGGCGAACCTGTTAAAATAGACGGTTTGCTGAATGAAGCAGCCTGGAATCAGTCGGCCATTATTTCCAATTTCAAACAAAGCTTTCCGTTTGATACGTCTTATGCACTGTCAAAAACTGAAGTACGCATTTTACATGATGATAAGTTTTTGTATGTTTCTGCGGTTTGTTATGAACCCGGGAAATATACCGTGCAAACCCTGCGCAGGGATTTTGCAGACGGTTCCGGCGATTTATTTTTAGTAACGATTGATCCTTTTCGTGACAACCTCAATACGTTTTATTTTTCAGTGAGTCCGTACAATGTGCAAAAAGAAGGACTTATTTCTAACGGAACCACTTTAAATATTGACTGGGATACTCAACCACCACCTTTTAAGAAGGTGGGTTGAAAGCATCGGGCAAAGCCCTCTTTAAAACATGTGAAGATTGAAATTAATATGCGAATTTGATTATGCAGTATTAAATTCAGGCAAAGCCCAAAGGACATCATAAAAATATTTACCCCAAAAACGGGCTTTCAAAAAAAATCAATTTCCGGAGTTTTGGTTTTGATTATGATATGGTGCACAGCCAGTTTGATAACCGCCTTACAGATTGGGATGTGAATTTATTATTTGGTATCCGTTTCCAAAATCTCGCCCAGCTCAATGCACGGCCTTTCCGCAGGGAGTACACTTATTTATTTTCAGACTTTGACCCCACCAATAAAAACGAGCCGGGCTACCAGGCGCTGAAAAAGGAAGTTCTTATCATTATAACACAAGCCGTATTACTTATAATTCCAATTTCAGGAAACCATTTTTCTACAATATCCAAACAAGATTTGGGCAATATTTTAACGGAAGGATTGTATCTGTACAGTCTGATATCAACTACCGGTTTCAGCCATGGGCTATTGTGCAGTTGAGCGCCACTTACAACCGCATCCGTTTACCGCAGGGGTATAATAATGCTGATTTCTGGATCATTGGCCCAAGAGCAGACATCACTTTTTCAAGAAGTATTTTCCGGACAACGTTTATTCAGTACAACAATCAAATTAACAACGTTAATATCAACACCCGTTTTCAAGGGAGGTTTAAACCGATGAGTGATTTGTTTATTGTATATACGAATAATATGTTTGCCGAAACGGTGGGTGCCTACAACCGGTTTGAACAGAAAAATCATGCACTGGTAGTGAAGCTGAATTACTGGTTTAATTTATAATACGTTTATACCTCTGCCAGTAATGTTTGCCCCTGCAGTTCATCAGAAAAAACTTTAAGGCTTCCGTTGAGCAGCTTCACGTGGTTTTTAATTTCTTCCATTAACAGGTCTTTTTTGATGCTCCCTGCTCGTTTATCAATCCTGTTATCTGTAATGGTTAAAGCAGTTTTGCCGGTGGCGGTAGTTTTAAGTTCAATGGTAATAGCAGATGCGTTTGTATTTGCAATTACATATTCAGCCTGTTCTTTAATAATACGGTGCAGCAACAAGGCCACGCTGTCATTTATTTTTTGCCGGTTAAACTGGCTGTGTTTAAAATCAATTAAAACAGGAACAAAAGAAGAAAATGAATTCAGTTCTCCTGAAACTGTGTCCACAAGACCGAAATGATCCAGTAACGCCGGCCTTATTTCATTCCCCAGTTCATTTACTTTTTTAATAACAGTTTCAATATGGCGGATACTTGCAGTTAATTCCTGATTTTGTTTATTGTTTGAATACAAATGCATTTTTGCCGCTGCCAGTATCTGGCTGATGTCTTCGTGCAACAGGTATCTCCATTTTTTCCGCTCCTCTTCCACTTTTTTTACAACAGCAATACCTGCCTGGCGGTGTTCTGAAATATGTTGTTCAGTTGCCACTTCCTGTTTTTCCCTTAAATCAGTAATATCAATCATACTCCCTATGAGCCGCACAGGGTAATCATCCCCGTTACGTACAATAAAGCTGCGGTCATAAATTAATTTATAGGCGCCGTTTTTACAGCGAAACCTGTATTCATCCTGCCACACATTTTTGTTTGACGCCAGCATTGCATCCATTTTAGAAACCACCCCCTGCACATCATCGCTGTGGATATTCTGCTCCCACCACAAATCATTTTGCGCCATTTCTGCAGATGTATAGCCAAAAATATGTTGTATGTATGAGTTGTAATATACTTTGCCGGTAACCAAATCATAATCCCAGATGGCATCATTGGTGGCATTACTGATGCTTTGATAACGATACATCAGTTGTTCCGTTATTGCCCGCTCTGCTTTTGTTCTTTCGGCAAAACGTTTTGTAACCCGGTAAATGAAGAATAACGTACTGGTGCTGTAAACAAAAACCAGTGAAATAAAAAAACCTGAATAAAAAGGATGAACATCTGTACCAAAGTACGGTAATACAAAATAGAGCATCCCAATAGCAAGTAAAGTGATTGCACAAAAACCTATTGTTGCTTTTTTGTAAAAAGACATTGGACTTAAAGGGTTAAAGAAAGCAAACCTACTTTTTATTTAAGGTTTTACGGTCACTTATAAGTCATATAACTAACTCCAAACACAAATGCAATCGTTTGAATTAAAGTAGGGGGCAAAGATATTAAACTTTGCCGCCCTCTCACACCACCGTATGTACTTGCGTGTACGGCGGTTT
>JAIEQM010000124.1 GCA_019747705.1 Chitinophagaceae bacterium
CATTTATTTGATAGACTATTGGTCGCCACATTATCGAACCCTTGGTATTGCTCAATTCCAAATAGCGGATAGTCATTTGAAATTTCTATATTGGTCGTATGAAAGTTCTGGTTACCGGTGCAAACGGCTTATTGGGTCAGCATCTTATCCGCCAGTTGGTGGAGGAGGGGAAGTTCACTATCCATGCCACAGGTAAAGGTGAAAGCCGCCTGCCATACGGAACAGGGAATGGAGTTACCTATCATCAACTGGATCTTACAGATTTTAAAAAAGCGCAGGCGTTGGTGGAGAAAATTTCACCCCACATTATTATTCATGCTGCTGCCATGACACAGCCAAATGAATGTGCTGCTGATAAAACCGCCTGCTGGAAAACCAATGTGGGCGCCACACGTGTAATGGTAAAAGGAGCACAAAAAGCGAAATCCTATTTTATTTATGTAAGCACTGATTTTGTATTTGACGGGGCAGAAGGTCCTTATGATGAACATGCCGGCCCTAACCCCATTAATGATTATGGTGAGAGTAAATTGCTGGGCGAAGAAATTGTGGAGATGAGCGGCCTGCACTGGGCCATTGTAAGAACGGCGCTGGTGTATGGCGATAAAGTGCCTGGCGGGAGACCCAATTTTGTACTTTGGGTGAAAGATAAATTGCAAGCAGGCGAACCCATTAAAGTAGTAAATGATCAGTACCGCACACCAACTTATGTGGATGATTTGGCAAAAGGGATTTTATTAATAGTAATGAAACATGCCAAAGGTATTTATCATATTTCAGGAAAAGATATGTGCACACCGTATCAACTGGCGGTAATGATAGCACAGATGACGGGCAAAGATGAACGGTTGATTGAACCAGTAACTGCCGAAACTTTTGAAGAGCCAGCCAAACGTCCGCCCAAAACAGGTTTTATTATTACAAAAGCAGTAAAGGAACTGGGTTATGTGCCACTGAAGTTAGAAGAAGGGTTGAAGAAGGTGCTGCACTTGTAAACATCCGGGCTAAATAATTTTATAATTTTTATAGTCAAACAACCGCTTGCCGGTTGTTTTTTCAATAGCATACAGGAGCCTGCTTTTAAAATCACGAAAATGTTTTTTGTTGATGTCGAATTCAAATTGCCAGTCGGCATTGTTAATGCGTTGTTTCATGGATGATGGATGGGTGCCGTTGAAAAGTTTTAAACTGTCCACTTCATCGCCATATGCAAAACCATTTTTAAGTGAATTCAGGTAAGCTTTATATTTTTCAATTTCAAGGTCATCATTTGTCCAGAGTTTACCAAAATCTTCCTGTTTTTGTTTTTGAAGGAAAGGGTTTTTTACCCATCCGTAATGATAAATAAACGCATTGATGGTTTTTACATACAGCTTTTCTTCATTTTTGCGGAAGCCCTGTGCATCTTTCCAGCTTTTAATTTCCGGGTTATTGCGGATGATCCGGATTTCTTTATTGTACCAGCGCCTGCTGTCGCCCACATATTGATAAGCTCCGTAAAAATGATGGTAGTTGAAAAGCAAGCCCTCCACATTTGCATTGTTTTTATATTGCTTCATGGTGTTTGTAATGAGCTGATGATCTTTTTCGTGGATACATTCATCACCCTGGAGGTAAAACAGCCAGTCACTGTCTTTTGAAACGGCGGCTTTTGCTTTATCTGTTTCTACGGCCAGTACCCGTCCGCCTTCCCTCAAGTTATCATCCCAAACAGAATGAATAATTTTTATTTTGGGCGAATGGATATTTTCAATAAGCTGTAAAGTTGCATCTTCACTGTTGCCTGCGCATACAATGTATTCATCCACAATGGGCAGCAGGGATTGAATGGACTCCACAATGGGGTAATCATATTTCAATGCATTGCGAACAAATGTAAAACCGCTCACCTTCATACGCCAAAAATAGGGCATGATGACCAATGTGTTGTCGTTAAGTTGCTGCTAAATTTTACCAATGCTGAATAAAATAGTTGATACCATGTTTGAAATTAATGGCATGATGATCGTTTTAGTCTGTATTATTTTAATTATACTGCTTCCGCAAAATTTTACTAACTTCTGCTTGTGAAACTTCTTAAAAGCTATATTCAAACCCATAGCGGGGCAGCTATTAAGCAATTGCATCTTTTTTGCAAAACACAGGATGAGGAAGCGTTACACCAGTTCCGGGTGAATGGAAAAAAGCTGAGGGCTGTTTTGCAGTTGCTGCTGCATCTTTACCCGGAAAATAAAAAGCTTAAAAAACTGAGGAAAGGCTTTCGTATTTTTTTCAGAAGTGCAGGGGAGATAAGAGAGCAGCAGTTGGTGCAGCAATGGTTAAAGCAAAAAAGATTACAGCAGTTGATAACCACCTCGGTTTCATTAAAACAAGTACCGGTATGGCAGGGATTGTTTGTAAATGAGCAAAAAGACTGTGCAGAGCTGATTCAGAAATTAGCTGACTGTATGAAGCAACTGAGTGATGATGTAAATGAAGAAATTGTTTTTAACTATATAAATTTATTAAAAGCAACAGTCATCAAAAAGCTTCCTTTTGCTGCAACAGATGAATGGCATGAGCTGCGCAAACAAATTAAGCAACTGCTCTACGGCTATCACTGGCTTTCGCCCGCTGCACAGTTAAAGATTTTTACAATAGCTGCATTCAAAAAATCTGATGAACTACAGGATCAAATCGGGCAGTGGCATGATCTCATCAATTATAAATCCTGGTTAAACACAGAAGGTTTTTATATGAATGAAGATGCAGGCGTGCAAAAACAATTTGCCCGCTGTTATCAATTGCTGCGAAAAGAAATTGAAAAGTCTGAAATAAAATTGCAGTCTTCCATCAGGCAATTTGCCAAAAGAAAGACTGCAATAAAAAAATGAAATACTTTATTTCGCCGGTAAAAACACTTCTGCCATCATGCATCTTGCGCTTCCGCCGCCATTGGTTTCAATAGTAGTTAAATCGGAATGGATAATGGGATTATGGCTTTCTAATTTTGCCAGCTGTTCGGCAGTTAGTGAATGATAAGCCTGCGAACTCATCACCAAAAAAAGTTTACCATCTTTGTTTTCCACCTGCAGCATATTGCCTGCAAACCGGTTCATCTGGCTGTAAGTAATTTCAATAATTTCTTTACCGGTGTTGGTAATAGTATTGATAACTTCTGCCCGTTCTTTGGCATTACGGATACTGTCTGAACAGATTACCACATACTTATCCGCCACACAGATCATCACGTTTGTATGATAAATTTCGCCACCTGTTTCATCCACACTGTGAAAACTGCAACCATGATACGCCATTTGATTGCACCAGTCCTCAAATAATGATTGATCAGTGCGTGGTGAAAGACAGGCATAAGCAATTTTATTGGGTCTGTCCAGCACCATGCTTCCGGTGCCTTCTAAAAATTTATTGTTGGCTTCTTCACTGCTGAGATCAATACGGTTACTCACTTCAAATTTTGAAGCAATGGCTGCCACCACATGTGCTTTACGTTCAGCCCTTCTGTTAACGGCATACATAGGGTAGAGGATCAATGTTCCATCCCAGTGAAAACTGATCCAGTTATTCGGAAAGATGCTGTCCGGAGTATGCGGCACCGGTGTATCCTTTACTACCGTTACATCCACTCCGGCATCAGTAAGTTTCTGTACAAAGCCGTCAAACTCTGCTTCTGCTTTCTGCTGTGCATTTTCATTACTTCCCGTTTGCTGAAAGGCATTGTTCACTGCTGTTTCAGCATTAAAGTCAAACGCAACCGGTTTAATCATTAATAAATGGGAAGTGGTTTGTTTTAAAGAATTCATGTATCAGAAATTATTTTTGTAAAGATGCGAATATGGGAGTATAGAACTTAGTGAATGAATTGTTTTAAAATAAAACTTACAATTGATCCCTCAGCAAAGGCATACTCATACAATGGCTTCCGCCCCTTGCCCTTGAAAGTTCGGCGCTGGGCAAAAGGATCAATGTGTTTTCAATGCTTTCAGGATCAACTCCGTTTTCAAACTTATGGAATAGATCAGTTGTTGTAATCACATTGAAACCATTTGCTTTAAAGGCGCTGGCAGTTTGATCGTTACGGTCATAACCAATTACAACACCTTCTTTCAAAGCTACAACATTACAACTGTCTGTCCACTGCTCCCGTTCATCATGCGGAAAAACATTTCCGCCGCTGTAAATTACTTTTACGTCATTGGGGTGAACGCCAAAATCTTCAATACTAATCTGCCGGAGTAATGATTCA
Source organism: Chitinophagaceae bacterium (assembly GCA_019747705.1). Classification (GTDB taxonomy): domain Bacteria; phylum Bacteroidota; class Bacteroidia; order Chitinophagales; family Chitinophagaceae; genus Lacibacter. The sequence goes on from JAIEQM010000124.1 coordinate 4,247, forward strand.
ATGCCCGGTAACTTATCGGCCACACTGTAATCTTTCGTTTTGATGTAAGCTTCGTCCGCAGCTTTATAATATTGCAGAATTTCCACCTGTTCCATTTCCAGCGGACGTGGGTTATGTGCCAGTTTGGTAACATAACTGTGGCGGCTGATATGTTCATCTCTCAAAATACGTTCACTGAAACGGCCATACAGTACCCACACATCACGCCGCACCTGTGTAAAGATGGTATCAATATGCATCTGTGCACGGTTCTTCGGAATTTTTACAACTGAAATTTTTTCAATACCCAGTTCCGGTTTGCTGAAAAGGGTGTGGATGATTTCGTTAATGGTGCTGGAGGAAGTTCGGATGCTGCAGCCAATTACAAAATGTTTGGGATGAATCATCATTACATCACCACCTTCAATACTGATGATGCGGTGTTTACGCTCTTCCTCTTCATACAAAAAGAAATCACTTTCTTCAATAATCTCCATTACTTTTTGCGGCTGATCTTTAAAGAAATAATAGAGCGATAAAAATTTGGTGAGTAATGATTCTCTTCTGCGTGCCACTGTGGCCATACGGCTCAGCAGAATATGGTCTTTCACCATAATGCCAATATCCCTGGTAAAAATAAAATTGGGCACCGGCGGAAAAATAAACATGTCTTCACCGGTTCCGTTTTCTTCGGCAGGTAATATGCCCGTAATAAAAACTTTGGCAAGCAAAGCAGTGTCCTGTATGTTTTCCAAACGCTGCTGAATGGCATAACTGCTTTCTTCATACGAACAGATAGCAGCAATCAAACGCAGTTTCACCCGTTCATCCTTAATAATTTCACCCAGCACCTGTTGTGTATCCAGCACTTTATCGCTGTTAAAATATTCTGCTTTGCCGGGAATAAAACACCATGATTTTTTTTCAGGCGGCGCCGTTTGCTGGTATTGCCGGATGTAATTAATTTTTTCACGGTCAAGAAAATACAATAGCAATTTTACATAGTGATTGTATTCTTTCTGCATGCTTTTTAAATGCACAATATCATCATACAAATTATCAGCAAACGTGCCGGGTATAATTTTTCCTATACCACCATCGGGGCTGTGAATAATTAATTTGCGTAAACGGCCTAATTCATTTTCAACGTAATATTTATGTTGTGTCATAAAACTCTTTTATCAATTAAGTGAATGTGGATGTGCCGGCGCCAGGATACTGTAAGCGGAATTTTGTACAACACAGTATCCGGTTGTACCGTTGCACCTGTTCTTTATTGTAATGCATCAGCAAAAGGGCAATAAAAATCAGTAACCGGGCAAACTGCCTTCACCTGCTGCAATTAAATTGAGAAAGTAGGGCAGCATATGATTTGTACTGATATGTTTTTGTAAAAACATGCTGCAAGATAGTTTTTTTCAACTGCAAAGCAAATTTGCGTGCATCAGGCCGCATATTTTATACCAATAAGCTTAAAAAACTCCGCTTCACTGTATTCTCTAACCATGCCTGGCTCCAAATCGCCCAACTGCAAATTCTCAATCGAAAGTCTTATGAGCCGCAGGCAACGACGGTTTACCGCAAGGCTCATTTTACGAACCTGGTGAAACTTGCCTTCAGTAAGCGTTATGAGTAGCCAGGAATGCGGGTACTGCTGTCTTGAATCATTCATATACTTGTAATGATCTTTCACATTTTCAACAAGTTTGATGGAATGAGGAACGGCAAAATACCGCTCCCCGTTTTTTACCGGGATGGATACACCCGCCCGCATTTCTGCAAGCAGTTCTTCTGATACAACCCTGTTTACCATTACCAGGTAAGTACGCTCATGTTTTTTCTTCGGATCAAACAACAGCCGTGTTACTTTTTTGTTGGTGGTTAAAATCAACAGACCTTCAGAGTGGTTATCAAGCCGGCCAATGGCATGTGTGCCTTCAGGGAAATCAAATGAAAGATGCCCCAGCAGCCGAACATCATGTGAACTGATGAACTGCGAAACCATATTATAAGGTTTGTTGATAATAAAATAACGGTGTTGCTCTGCGGTGTTGTTCATTACCAGTTATAATTTGTTTTGTAACATATTCGCCCCTTTAATTGTTCCTGATGTTGCCAGTACTTTAAAGCGAACAAACATATCCTCACTGTACCATTTTTCCTGTCTTGTTTTGCGGATAACTTCTGCATGATGTTTCATTTTGTAAGCAAAGTTTTTCATTTGTTCTTTGCTTTGCCATACGGATAAAGTGGCCTGCCGCAACCATAACCATTCACCAATACCCTGTGAAAATAAAAAACCATCTGCATGCGCCATTTCATTGGCAGCATCACCAACATGTTTCCAGAAGCGGGGGAGTTTGCGGATGCGGATGCTGGCCCTTGTGAGTATAGCAATCATTCCTTCATAATCCGATTTGGGCGGGAGCTTTCCAAAAGCTTCTTTGCCGTTCCATGTGCCATGGCCTTCAATGGGCTCCAGCAGAATGGTAAATGTTTCGCAACGAAACACACGAAACCACCATGCTATAAATGAACCATAAATTGATTTGATGAGTTCATTGGTATTACCGGTTTGAATGCCGGAATCAAGAATGGAATCTTTTACTGCCAATAAACCCCATTGCTGCCAGTCGGGCCATTTGCTAAAGGTTCCTCCACGCCCGCAACCAAGCGTTTTATAAAACCTGATATCTTTTTTAAAGAACAAACAGAGGCTGTGAATGGCCATTGCACTAATAGCAAAATAAATAAATCGTTTTTTGTAACGGATGATAGTGATGGCTGCCTGCATGAATCAAAATTATACCGCTTTGACATTTATTCAGTGCAAATCTTTACTCAAGGCGGTATTAAACAAATATTCAATTTAGAATTGACGGTTAGGCTAAATAGTAAGTTTATTTCGTTTAATAGGAAGATGGCTGATTAATTCATGCAATTTGTTTCGATAACTGCAGTTGTAAAAAATATTAACCTCCGGTTTCGCCGGTTCTTACCTTAACTTTTTTCTTTCCGCTGTTTTTCTTTTCATATTCCACCACTTCTTTAGGCTTCGGTTTTTCTTTCTTTTCTTCCTTTTTTTCAACGGAAGTAGTGCCATCACCGGTACCATCTTTCTTTATTACACCATTGGCAGTTCCCGTACCATCATCCAGCTTACCGAAAATATAGTTTTGTTTTTGAAGCAGTTTACCGGTGCCGGGTTCATATACTTTCCAAATACCATGCATTACAGTTGATGCTTCCAGTTTTACTTCCACCAGATACACTTTTTTAGGATCATTGATATCATATACTTCCACCGTTTCTGTTGGCTTATCAGGGTTTTGTGCCAGCCAGTTTTCTTCACGTATCAAATCGCCCATCGTATTAAAATATTGCTGCGGCCCGTGTTTATGCCCCCAGCGGTAATTTTCAATTCCAATTAAATCGCCCTGCAATGTATATACACGCCAGGTGCCTTCTTTCTTATCATTTTTATATTCACCTTCTTCTTCATAACCGGGTTCGCCCCTTATTTCATCCACACGGTTTGTCCAGCGGCCCTGTTTTTTATTGCCCATGTCTTTGCAGTTAAGGGTATCGCCTTTTACACCAATGATAAATTCTTTACACTGTGCTGCACCATTCATCCAAAAAAAGAAAAGGGCAGCAATGCTTATCATAATGATTCGTAAGTTTGAAACTGCTTTTTCATTCATAACATGAGAATTTAAAAACCCAACCAGATGTACACATTTAAAACGACTGCTCTCATTAAAAATTGCCTGCTCAAAGGTATTACAGTTCTTGCGTTGGGCAGTTTTATTTCATCAGTAAACGCACAAATCAGGCCAAGCACGGGTGAAGAACGCCAAAAGGGCGTGGCAGTGCGGAAAGAACTGGAACAGAAATCATTGCTGAAAGATGTAAAGTTCCGCAATATTGGCCCCAGTATTATGAGCGGCAGGGTGGTGGATATTGAAGCCAATCCGCAGGATCCAACTGAGTTTTATGTGGCTTATGCAAGTGGTGGTTTGTGGCACACTAAAAATAACGGGCAGTCCTTTACTCCCATTTTTGATAATGAAGATGTAATGACCATTGGTGATATTGCTGTGAAATGGTATGGCGAACGTATTATCTGGGTGGGCAGTGGTGAAGTAAACAGCAGCCGTTCATCTTATGCAGGCAATGGTGTGTATAAAAGCAAAGACAATGGAAAAACATGGGAATACCTTGATTTGCCGGAGAGCCATCATATCGGAAAAATTCAATTGCACCCAACTGATCCCAACACGGCATGGGTTGCTGCATTGGGTCATTTATATTCTCCCAATAAAGAACGTGGTGTGTTTAAAACTACTGATGGCGGAAAAACATGGAAGCAAACGTTGTTTGTGGATGAAAACACAGGCGCTGTTGAAATGGATATGAATCCGAATAATCCCATGGAATTGTATGCTGCTGTTTGGTATAAAACACGCCGTGCCTGGAAGTTTGAAGAAAGCGGCCCCACCAGCGGTATTTATAAAAGTGCGGATGGTGGTAACACCTGGAATTTAATAAGTGGCGCCGGCAGTGGTTTTGCTGAAGGAAAAAAACTCGGTCGTATCGGGCTCGCTGTATTTCCTCAAAATCCGAATATTGTTTATGCTGTTATTGATAACAATGAATCAAAACCGGATACTGCAAAGAAAGCCCCTATTGACAGTGCCTGGCAGTTGAAAAATTTTCAAACCATGAGCAAGGAAACGTTTCTTGCACTGGATGATAAAAAGCTGGATTCTTTTATGCGCAAGCTTCGTTTTCCTGCTAAATACACTGCGGCGGTAGTAAAAGAAATGGTGAAGGGCGATAAAATTCAGCCTGTTGCTTTATGGGATTATTTTGATGCGGGTGATGATGGTTTCAGCAACAATACCATTAAGGGCGCTGAAGTGTACAGGAGTGATGATGCCGGTAAAACATGGAGAAAAGCCAATGAAAAACCATTAACACTTTTTAATACCTATGGATATTATTTCGCTAAAATCTATACTTCATATACCAATGCAGATAAAGTATTTATTCTTGGCTTTAATGCCCTGATGAGTGTGGATGGCGGTAAGAATTTTAAAAATATTGATAAGGGAAATGTGCATGCAGATCATCATGCGTTATGGGTGAACCCCAAAAACGATAACCACATTATTAACGGCAATGATGGCGGCGCCAATATTTCTTATGATAATGGCGATAACTGGTTTAAAGCAAACACCCCAAGTGTGGGGCAGTATTACAATATTGCAGTGGATAATGCCAAACCCTATAATGTGTATGGCGGTTTGCAGGATAATGGCAGTTGGTGGGGCCCGTCTTCCAATAAAGAAAGCATTGACTGGATTGATAATGGTGAATATGCATTCAAACCCCTTAATGGTGGCGATGGTATGCAGGCACAGGTAGATACAAGAGATAATGCAACGGTGTACAGTGGTTCACAGTTTGGTTTTTATCAGCGTATGGACAGAACAAAGGGAATTACCGGTCAGCGCATCAACGTTCGCCCAGCGCATGAACTGGGTGAAAAGCCTTTGCGTTTTAACTGGCAAACACCCATTCTTCTTTCCAAACATAACCAGGATATTTTTTATTATGGCAGTAACCGTTTAAGCAGAAGTATGAACAAAGGTGAAAACCTTGTCAACCTCAGTAATGATTTAACGGGTGGCAAAAAAGAAGGGAATGTTCCTTTTGGCACTTTAACCACCATCAGTGAATCGCCTTTGCGTTTTGGATTGCTATATACCGGCAGCGATGATGGAATGATCCATGTGAGTAAAGATGGCGGTTACACATGGGTGCCGGTGCATGCTAAGCTTCCGAAAACGGTTCAGGGTTTGTATGTGAGCCGGGTAATTGCATCAAAGTACAAAGAGGGCAGGGTATATGTTACGCTCAATGGTTACCGCAATGATCATTTCAATGCGTATGTATTTGTGAGCGATGATTATGGAACTGTGTGGAAACAAATTTGTTTGGATTTACCTGCCGAGCCGGTGAATGTGATCCGTGAAGATCCGAAAGCTGAAAATTTGTTATACATCGGTACTGATAATGGATTGTATGTTTCACCTGATGGCGGTATGAGCAGCATGGCATGGAATGCCGGTCTGCCACGTGTGCCTGTGCATGATATTGCTATACAGGAACGTGAAAATGAAATTGTACTGGGTACCCATGGCCGGAGTATTTACATTGCTAAATTAGATGAAGCACAGAAACTGGCGCTGGATAAAGAGTATTTTACAAAGAAAAGGTGAGCGTTGAAGTAATAGCTTTAGTACCAATAAAAAGAGGCAGCTTCTTATTTGAAGCTGCCTCTTTTTATGTATTCCATTTTTTATTTCACTGTTATCTTTCCCAGTTTAATAGATGATTTGCCCAGCATGCTTTTTTTAAAGGCAATCGTTTAGGTTTCACAATACAAACGGGTTATAAAAGAAAACCCGGCAAAACATAAAAATTGCCGGGCTGGCGGAGAGAGAGGGATTTGTAGCCCCTTCTCAAATCCTTTGTTATCAATATTTTCAAGATTCAGTAAACTTCGGGTAACCGAATTTACCCCCTCGCTAAACAATTCATTTCTCACTAAATCGTATGACTGTAAAGATACTGAATTACTACTTTTAGCAATGAAAACCTGCCTGTTTTTTGAACAAGTTTTTAAGCAGCTAAGAACAAAATCACTTCATCTTTTTTAATACCGGTGTATAAACAAAATTCTTCTACAGTTACAAACTGGTGTTCTTCTTTCTCAAAATACGCTTTGATTTTATTTAGCAGCATACGACCATAGCGTTCACTTTTTCCCGTGATACGCTGCACATCTTTTGGGTAGATGCATAATCTTGTTTGCTGCATTTTCATACTTTATCCATGCCTTTGGTATGGCTTTGCCATACTGTTGCTGTATTTGATTTAGTAAAGGCATTGCACAAAAATACAATTAGGAATATAAAGTAACTAACAGTAATAAATGCAGGTATCGGCAATAACTGCGGTTTACGGAAGTGCTTTGATGCAAATGAATAAATCCTGGGCAAATTTTGTCTTCGTGAATTCACAAAGGCTTAATGAAGTGTGCCTATGAAAACATTTCCATTCTTAATTACAAATCCAATAAAATGGCAAGACAAAAAGGGATTATAAAGTTAGATGGCACCATTGGTGACATTACTTTTTACAAATCCAAAGACGGATACTTAGCCAGGGAAAAAGGCGGCATACCTGCCGACCGTATTGCCAACGACCCGGCATTTCAAAGAACCCGTGAAAACGGTGCAGAGTTTGGCAGGGCTGGCAAAGCAGGTAAGATACTCCGTAATGCTATCCGAGCATTGCTGCAAAACGCAAGCGACAGCCGCATGGTGAGCCGTCTTACTCAAAAGATGGTGGAGGTTATACAGGAAGATGTAACTAATACCCGTGGCCAGCGGAATGTTATAGATGGCGAAGCTGAGTTGCTGGCTGGTTTTGAGTTTAACATCAATGGTAAACTCGGCACTACCCTTTATGCACCGTATACGGCTACTATTGACCGTGTGGCTGGAACCATTGTGGCTAACATTCCTGCATTTGTGCCGGCAAACATGATTGCTGCACCGGGTGGCACCACTCATTTCAAAATTGTTTCTGCTGGTGCAGAGGTTGATTTTGAAAATGAAAGCTTTGTTGCCGCTACACAAGCAACAGCCATCCTGCCCTGGGATGCAAATGCTACTGCAGTTATCAACCTCAGCAATGCAGTTACTGCAAACAGCACACATCCATTGTTCCTGATGCTTGGGGTTGAATTTTACCAGGAAGTAAACGGACAGATGTATCCATTGAAAAACGGCAGCTATAATGCTTTGGCAATTGCTAAAGTGGATGGCAACTAATCTGAAATCCTATGAACATGAAACTGGAGCTATTAAGAACATATTATCATGAAGGTGTAAACGGAGTGCTTTTGATTGATGGTGTGAAACTGTGTAACACTATTGAGTTGCCATGGAAGGAAAATCAGTCAAAGATTTCATGCATACCAGAAGGAACGTATGAACTGAGCAAAAGATACAGCCAGCGGTTTAAATGGCATTTGCTGTTGAATAAAGTGCCTAACAGGAACTTTATTTTAATTCATGCTTACAATGATGCCCTGAAAGAATCAGAAGGCTGTATCGCTCCGGTTTCTGTTTTAACGGGCAATGGAAAGGGTATCCGGTCCCGGGTGGCGTTGCAGTTATTGTTGTCAATTGTTTATCCCGAGCTGGAACAAGGCAAATCAATTTTTATCACTATTAAAAAAGCAGCAAATGGAAAAGAAACAAAATAAATCCATGAATCTTCTTGAAAGGGCAAAAGCCCCAACCCCAAAATTCTTTCGTAGGCTCCGCAATATTGGCTTGGTGATGGCTGCTTTGAGTGCAGCTATCGTTACTGCACCAGTGAGCCTGCCTGCTGCAGTAATAACTGCTGCAGGATATGTGGGTGTTGCAGGTGGTGTTATCACTGCAGTGAGCCAGGTTACTACGAAAGATGTAAATGATGAAACCGATTGACACTATGGAAAATGAATTTCATATTGACAATGGCACCAAAGCAGGAACGGCTGCAGGCACATTACTCACCATCATCTTTAATATTCATATCCATGATATTTTAAAAACGGTTGTGCTTGCTGCCATTGGTGCTATAGTAAGTTTCGGTGTTTCATTAGCATTGAAGTACTTGGTAAAAAAAATTAAAAAATAATTCTCTCCGTCAGTTGTGGTGACCTTCGGTTGAGATGATAAAGTCCTGGCATTTGCCGGGATTTTTATTTTAGTATTTGATACATGAGTGCTTTTTTGGCTTGCTTAATTAGCTTTACCTGCTCCATAATTACTTTGTTTTTTTCTTCTAATAATTGCAACACAGAAATATTTTTATTGAACTGCTCCGGCTGTAGTGTAATTTTTTCTAAAGCCATTGCTGCCACCTTCTTTAAATAATCAAGCCTGATAAATGAAATGACAGAGCCTGTAAGAAAGGGATGAAAAAATGAACCTTGCCATAAACCGTAAAATAGCCAATACAATTGCTGCTTTTCTTCTTCTGTTTTACAGATGCAAACAAAGCAATTAGGACAAGCTGCATCTAACGGCTTGCCGCTGTTATTACCTTTTGAAAGAATGAAGAAATGAGGCTTAGAAATTTGCTGATTGAGTTTGTAACATTTAATAAGCATAGTATGAGCATTTAGTTATGCTCCGCTCCGCCACATATAAAAACCCAAAAGAGAAAGAAAAACCGAAAAAAAGAAAAAGAAAGCAAACCCACAAGGAGGCGTGGCAAAGGCTGCAAGGAGGAACGGAATAAATGAGACTGTATAGCAGATTGTGTAAACACAATTTTAGAGTCTGCATCTTTTTTGAAAGATAGTTAAATATTGATGAA
>JAIEQM010000077.1 GCA_019747705.1 Chitinophagaceae bacterium
CTATGTCCATAACTAATTACTTTAGGCAAAAATAGCTAAAATAATTAGTTATTCCAAATTGCGGATAGTCATTGAAATCTTATTCTTTTTCAGGGAAACCCTAAATAAACCCACGCAAAGCGTGGGTTTATTTATTATGTTCTTACGCCTCTATTAATTAAGGAAGTAATACCTGATCTATCTGATGAATTACACCGTTTCTTGCAACAATATCAGCAAGAGTAATATTTGAGTTACCAGTGTTTGTTGTTCCTTTAACAGCTGCCGATGTAGGCGTGGTAACAATTGTTACATTAGTACCCTGTACAGTTGTAAGAGACCAACCATTTCTTAAATCAACTGAAAACAATCTGCCACGAAGAAATAAAGGGCTGGGAAGTGGTATACTAACCGTAGCAGCTGCCACTACATGATAGCGCAAAATATTTGAAAGTGCAGTAGCGTTTGCAGCTTGAATTGCTGCGATATCAGCATAGCCCGCATTTTGAAAAGCAGTATTTGTTGGTGCAAACAAATTAAAAACATTAGTGCTTGCAAATGTACTTCTTAACCCTGCTCTATCAATTGCTGCGACAAGAAAGCTGAAGTTCGGGTTTGCTTCCAATGTTTGCATAATATTACCGGGGGGGGGAGCTAATACACCTCCAATAGCATGAAGTACCCCGTTATTTGCAAGTATATCCGTTTTTACAATTCTTCTTCCGTTAAGAAATGAGCCGGGAACACCAGCGCTATAAGTACTTGTGTACATAGCTTCGTTACTAATTGAGGTATAAGGTGAATTTGGGCCAGGCAAAAGGTTGATTCTTGGAACACGGCCGGATACGATATGGTATCTTAAAATTGCTCTTAAAGTTTCAATAGGAACAGTATTAAGATTACCTGCATTGATATTTATGCCTGCAAAAGCCTGATCTGTTGGAGCCCAAACTGTATATTGTCCCAAATATTGAAGTGCACTATCCATGCGTGCTAGTTTCATGGCGGCTACAAAAACATTCAAATTACCTTCTTTCTGAGCCGCACTCAGGACGTTATCCTGAATTGCGGGTGGATATATCTCATTTCTTGAGCGTTTGTCACAGCTTGCTGCAACAAGTACACTCAAAATAAAAAGACTATAAATTTTAATTTTTTTCATTTTCATTTTGTTTTAGTAAAACAATTTGTTATTGAGTAATCTGCCAACCAAGAAACCTATAATTTTCACTTGGCTTAATTACATTGTTTGGTTGAAGTTCAAAAACAACCCTTACGGCAACAGTACCCGCAGGTGGTGTACCTGGGTTAAGTACCTGCCAGCGAACATAACCAAAACTACTGTCTTTTGGTATTGTAACACTTTTGTCAAGCAGTGTGTAGTGAACACCTTCAATAGCTGTTGTATAGGTTGTATTTGCTCTCACAGGAAAAGTTTGATTTTCTGTGGGTTTTACACCAACAAAATTCACACGCATTCTAATTACTGAGGGATACGACCTGTTCAATGCCGGATCAGCAGGGGCTCCAAAAGCATTATTTGCGACAAGAATTGATCTTCCAAAATCCTGGGGAACAGCAGTTACAAGAGGGAAGGGAAACCCGCCGCTTCTTGCCTGGTAAGTAGCTAAATCCCATTCAATAATAGAAGCATCATTAAAAATGATGTCTTCGTTTTTAATACAGCCGGTAAAAACTGTTATCAGCAGTAAGCAGCCGGCTAATATTGAACTATTTTTTTTCATACTTCATTCTCTTTTTAAAATTAATAACCAAAATTTTGAACAAGGTTAGGATTGTTGTCAGTTTCACGCACTGGTATTTGCGCCAGAAAGCGGAAATCTGTATATAAAATATTATTGTCATCCAGACCCAAACGTTTCAAATCAAACCACCTGTAACCTTCCATTGCATATTCAATTCGGCGTTGGCGTAAAATTTCACTCACCATTGCAGTACCGGTAGATATTCCTGCATCTGCAGAAGCTTGTGTAGTTGCATAATTTGAATACCTGCTTTGTTTTACAGTTACTAAATCTGCTCTGGCTGCATTTAAATCAAAAACAGGAGAACCGATTGTACCCATTGCTTCTGCACGAATCAGGTAAATTTCCGGAAGGCGGATAAGTGGAATGTTATCAAGATTAGGGAAACCATTTTTCCCAATAAATTTTGTGCATTCTATTCTTGCAGTACCTCTTGCAGGGCTTCCAACCTCAAACAGGAGATTACGCACATCATCCGATCTGCCAGTAATGGCGCCCGGTGCTCCCGCAGTACCCGAAAAAGTAATACCTAACAAACCAAGAAGCACACCATTTGGAACTAAGTCGCCAAAACCACCCACTACAGCAGGGTTTCCTCTGCGTAACAGTGTGCTATAAGTAGTCTGCAAACTTTCATTTACTCCTAAATTTTCAGCTTGGTTGGCAAAGCGTACTTCAAAAATTGATTCCGGATGAATTTGAGAAGTCCATCCACCAACGTACGAGTTTACATTTGTTAACCTGCCAGCCATAGTAGCTGTTGATAATACAGAATCACACCAGCGTTTTGCATTAACATAATTTTTTTCGTACAGTGAAACACGGGCATACAAAGCCTGTGCTGCCACTTTTGTTGCAAGATTAGGATATAAGTTTACAAAATCATTTATAAGTAATCTGTTTGCAGAATCAATATCTCTTTTTATTAAAGCATAGACACTGTCAATCTGCGCCCGTGCGGGCGTTGTACCAACTGCGGCTGCAATTGTGGTTGGTGTTGTTGTCATAATTGGAACGCCACCTCTGTCCTGGCCCGGAACACCCATGTTGGGCTCATAAGCGTAACAGCGCATCAAATCAAAATAAAAGAGAGCCCTTAAGAAACGTAATTGTCCGTTCCATGCGTTTCTTTCATTTGCTGTTACCGCAGGAGCAACATTTAAATTTGGAATTGCGGCCAGAATCAGATTAATTTCAGCTATAGCAAAATAGCTGTTTTGCCAGTTTGCAAAGGTGGCACCCTGAACATTTTGAGCTTCATTTACTAAACGACCGCTTTTGTTGGTTGCGGATGCGTTATCAGCTAATGCTTCAGATACAGCTAATAAATCACGGCCATAACTTCTGAGTGATTTTAAACGGGCGTAAACACCGATTATTGCAGCGTTAACATTATCCCGGCTGTTTAAAGCAGTCTCTAATACAATTTGTTGACGTGGCTGCACATCCAGGTCTTTTTTACAAGAAACCAGCAAAGTGCTAGACACAACCAACAGATAGAGAATACGATTTATTTTATGTTTCATATCAAATAAAATTGTTGTTTTAGAAACCAATTTGAATACCTGCGTTAAAATTTTTGGTTTGAGGAATAATACCAGTAGCTGCGCCTGTAAATTCAGGATCATATCCCCACCAATCTGAGGCTGTCCAGAGGTTTTGACCCTGCACAAATACAGAGAGTGCATTCAATTTTAACTTACGGAGTACAGATTGAGACACATTGTAAGAAAGACGAACATCTCTCATTCTTATAAAGTCTGCACGTCTCCACAAACGGCTTGATCCGGTTACATGGTTTAAACCGCCCTGTTCTGCACCTGCATCAAATATTCTTGGATAAGATGTAAGATCGCCGGGTTGTTTCCAGCGTTTGTCGTATGCAAATTGTAAAGTATTAAAAGTTCTGTTACCATTTTCCAAAAGGAAATTTACCTGGCCATCCGTAGCCCAGCGTCCAAATTCATAGGTAAACAAAATATCTAATTGAAACCCTTTAAAACTAAAGGTGTTTGTTAAACCGCCAAAGTAATCAGGCTCACGGTCACCAATATAACGACGATCACGTAATTGCGGATTATAAACCACATTGCCAAAAGTGTCAAGCCACATGGGGCGGCCTGTTGCAGGATTCACACCTTTGTACACCTGCGTAAAAATTGAGTTAATAGAACGGCCTTCACGCAACTCAGGATCGCCTGGCAGTACTTGAAAACCATTGTATAATCTTACAACTGAGTTATAGTTGAATGCAAAATTGAAATTAGCATTCCAGCGGAAACCATCTGATGTCTTTGGACGTAAGATATCTGCATTCAATCCTACCTCTATACCTTTATTTTCAAGTATTCCAATATTTTGTGTAACACTTCCCTGACCTGTTAACCATGGAACTGGGCGGGGTAACAGCATATCCAGAGTTCTGCGACGATACACTTCAACCGAACCTGTAATTCTGTTTTGGAAGAACCCGTAGTCAATACCGAGATTTATTGTTTCATTTCTTTCCCAGCGAATATTGGGATTGCCTAATTGGACATAATTTATACCAGCGGAGCCATTATACTGTGCCCCTGCGCCAAATAAACTTAAGGGGTCGAAGTTGCCGATTTGATCATTACCTGTTTGGCCCCATGATGCACGCAAACGAAGCGTACTTAGCCATTTAACATTGCTCAGCCACTTTTCATTATCCATATTCCAACTTCCAATAACCCCCGGGAACCATCCAAACTTAAAATCCGGCCCAAAACGGCTTGATCCATCCCGGCGTGCAATTAATGATATCGCATAACGATTATCAAAAGAATAGTTTAATCTTCCAAAATAACCAGCTCTTTTATAACCAGTCCAAAATTGTCCAACTGATTCAGGAGTTGCAGCCGCATTGAGTGTATTAAATTGGAAAGAAGGGAAACCTATGCCGGCAGCACTAATTGATTCCTGAACATCCCTTCTAAACTCTCCCCCAATTAAACCGTCAATACGATGTTTATTAAAGGTCTTGTTGAAATTAAGCGTTTGTGTGGTCAGGAAATTAGTATTCCAGTTACTCTCCACAGTTCCACGGCCCCGCACGCCAAATCCATCATTAGTCCGGGGGTCACGATAAAGATTACCCTGAACTAAACGGTAGTCAAGACTGTAAAAAGAACGGAAGATTAACCAGGGTCTTAATTTATAATCTATAGTAAAGGCGCCAACCATTTGGTTTGTTCTTTGATAACCGCTATTATAATCGTTTACAGCAATTACATTTTGGTTAAGGATTCCGGCTAATGCCTGACCCGGGGGTAACCCAAAGTAGGTTCCGTCAGGATTTCTTACAGGGTTTGCAGGAATAATCAAACTTGCAGAGAATAACGGATTTCCAAGGAATGATCCACTAACCGCAAACGGAAGCTTTTGCTCAAAAGAACTTAGATTAACCTTCATATCAAGTGATAACTTATCATTCACTTTATGGGCAAAGCCTGAATTTAATGAATAGCGTTTAAAATCAACCTTATCTATTAAAGTGCTTTGATAGTTATAAGAAGCCCCTATATAGAAAGTTGTTTTGTCATTACCACCCTGCATTGATAAGTCATAGTTTTGAATAACACCATTTCTGAAAGCGGCCTCCTGCCAATTTGTATTTCCAAGTGCTCCAAGAAGTGAGTCAATTTGTTTGTCGTTGAAATTTTGAGTTTGTATAGCGCCAGGGGTTGTACTGCTATAAGGAATGCCTGTAATACCACTCAGTTCACCTAAAGCCCATCTCCTTGAATCAAGAAGAGTGTACCCGAAATTGTTACGGTACTGCGGTGCATAACGGTTAAAGTCTGCTTCAACACGCATATTAAAATATTCCTTTGTATCAAGAACATCAAAATACTTTAATGGTCTGGTAGTACCTTGAAATGCATTAAAAGTAAACTTTGTCTTACCGGCTTTTCCTCTTTTTGTAGTAATAATAACCACCCCATTTGAAGCTTGCGCTCCATAAATAGCCGCACTGGCTGCGTCTTTCAATACATCGATACTTTCAATATCGTTAGGATTTAAAAATGCAAGGGGATTTGATTGTGTAAAAGAGGCATCATTTCTTGTATTCATTTGTACTCCATCAACAATATACAATGGTTGATTACCAGCCAGGTAAGAACCTGTACCACGAATACGAACGTTAATAGCACCTCCGGGTATACCATTGCTGCCCTGAACCAATACGCCAGCAGCACGGCCTTGCAAAGCACGGTCAACAGAGGCATTGGGGAGATTGGCAATTTCTTTTCCTTTTACGGAAGAAATGGCGCCGCCTTCATCTCTCTTTTTACGTTGCTGATAACCTACTACCACAACTTCCTGCAAATTTTTGTCAGTGGAGTTGAGGGAAATGTTGAAGGTTGAGCGGTTACCCACTGCTACTTCTACATTAGCATAGTTTACAAAAGAAAATACAAGTGATCTCGCACTTGCAGGAATGCTGAGACGGAATACACCTTCAGCATTGGTAGTAGTACCTGTACTGGTACCTTTTACTGTAACGGATACTCCGGCTAAAGGAGAACCGTCCTTCTCATCTGTTACCTTACCGGTAACAGTTTTGTCCTGTGCGGCCACATGCAGTGTGCATATAAGCAGCAGCGACAAGAAGCATACAAGTTTTCTCATACTCGTTTTGGGGGTTTAAAAAATGAAAAATGTTTACTTTTTTTGGGGGTGTAGTTTGCAGTCAGCAGATTTTTGGTTTAACTTTTAAAATAAAATCTTTACAGTTCTTCCTAAAAGTCTGCGAATGTAACAGCTTTTGGTAAAGTTTTGTTTAAATTCAGACAATTTTTTTAAAACAATGCTGCACCGGTTCAGTCAGTTTTGCCTCTTTTTTTGTTTTTATAACCAGAAGTTGTAAGAAGTAGTACCGGAAGCAGGATCAGATTGGTTACCATAGCCACCAG
Source organism: Chitinophagaceae bacterium (assembly GCA_019747705.1). GTDB lineage: Bacteria > Bacteroidota > Bacteroidia > Chitinophagales > Chitinophagaceae > Lacibacter. The sequence continues at coordinate 6,686 of JAIEQM010000077.1, forward strand.
TAATGTGAGAGAGGTGAGCCATCCGAGCGCCTGGGTACCTCCAAAGTTGGAAAAACAAAAGATAATAAAGCCTGCCACCAGCACAAGCGATGTATAAATAATGCTGATGCCGGTATGGCGGATGGTTTCTTTAACTGTGGGTACTACCTGGTTATTGTTTATTGGCAATTCCTGTTTGTAGTTAATCAAAAAGCGAATCGTTACATCAATAGCTATTCCCAGCGCTACGCTAAATACCAATACGGTACTGGGTTTGAGCGGAATACCCACCCAGCCCATAATACCAGCTGTTAAGGCGAGAGGAACAATGTTGGGTATTAAAGAACAAATCAAAATCCTGAACGAACGGAAGAGGTACAGCATACAAATGGCAATGAGTAAAAAAGCCCACAGAATGCTTTCTTTTAACCCGTTAATGATAAACCGGCTTCCTTCTAAAAAAGTTACGCTGGTGCCGGTGAACTGCACTTTGTATTTGGCCGTATCAAACAATTCATCTGTTCTTTTTTGAATGACTGCAAGGATCTTCGGCAGGCTGTCGCTTCCCACATCGGCCATATTTACACTAATACGTGCCCGCTGTCTGGCACTGTCCATAAAACTGCTCACTAATTTGCCCAGGTTGTTTGTTTTGGATGTTGAGTCAGCCTTTGTTTGAAGGTAAGGTGCAAGAAATGCAAGATCAAATTCATTGGGTAAAGAATAATTCATGGTGTCTCCGTCATAATAAGCCTGTTTGGCAAATTTTAATCCTTCTGTTACAGCCAGCGGTTTTCCCATTTCAGAACGGCTATACAGATATTGTACCAGCGAATCAATACGAACTAAGTTTTGAAGTTGCCGGGTAACGCCCTGTTTCTTTTTGGTATCCACCACAATTTCCAGCGGCATCACCCCCCCAAAATGTTTTTCAAAAAATTTCAGATCGGTGTAAAGCACATCCTTCTTTGGTAAATCATCAACAAGGTAGCCCACACTTTTTAACCGGAGGATGCCGGCTATTGAAAACAATACCACAAACGCAGTGGCGGTATAAATGTATTTGGGATGATCAAACACCCAGTTTTCAATACGTAATAATGTTTTGTTGAGCCGCTCATTTTCAAGATACCTTACATGCCTTGGTTTAGGCGCTGGTAAATAACTTAATACAGCCGGAATAAATAAAAATGAAATCAGAAACAGCACCATAATGTTGATGCCCGCCACTGCTCCAAACTCTTTTAAGATGGCACTCTCCGTTAAAGCAAACACTGCAAACCCTATAGCAGCAGCAATGTTGCAAAACAATGTAACTACACCCATACGACCCACCATATTTACCAGCGATTTTTCCTTATCGCCTGTTGCTTTAAACTCTGTATGAAATTTATTGAGAAAGTAAATACAATTGGGAATGCCTATTACCACAATCAATGGCGGAATGAGTGCATTAAGCAATGTAATTTTATAGCCGAACAATACCATGGTGGCCAGGCTCCAGATCACCCCCATCACCACCACCGCCATACTCAGCCACATAGCGCTGAAGGAACGGAAGAACACCAGTAAAATAACCGCTGACAACAGTACCGATCCCAGCAAAAACAATTTCATCTCATCTGCAATCCTTGTGCTCATTACGGTTCGTACCAATGGCAAACCACTCAAATGCATTTGTGTTTTCTGTGCTTCTTCAAACTGTTTTACAAGTTTTGTAACCCCGTCAACGGATGCATTTCTTCTTTTGGAATTCATTACATCTTTGTTAATGCGGACGCCAACAGAATATACTTTTGTTTCAGGGTTGTACAGCAGGTGCTTATAAAATGGCAATTGTTCAGCAACCATTTTTGCGCTGTCTAATTGTGACTGGCTTAACAACCCATCTGCAAAAACAGGAACTGCCTTTAACTTTTCCCCTGCTGAAACTTTCTGCAGTTGCAGCATACTGCTGATGCTTAATACATCTTCAACACCCGCAACGGTTTTAATATCCTTCTGTAATTTTATAAAATCGTTGAAAAAAGCAGCGTCGTAAATATTATCTTTCTGAAAACCGATAACGAGTAAATTTCCATCTTCACCAAATCTTGTTTTAAACTCCTGGTATTCTTTGTATTTGGGATGATTGACCGGGATGGCTTTGGCAAACTCATAACTTAACTGCACTTTGGATGCCTGCCAGGTCATTATTCCCGTTGATGCCAGCACAAAAAGCAGCAACCACAAACGGTTTTGCAGCACCCATCTTCCCAGTTTATACCACATACATAAAAATTTGTTGAATAAAGCAGCGCAAAGAAACGTTATTTGTACTGAATAAATCCTAAAAGCAGGGCTGAGATTCATTCTTAAAAATTAATTTTGGACTTTATGCTGAAAATCATTCCCGGTTTACTCCTGAGCCTGTTAGCTGTACTTTATTCCTCTGCACAGTTAAAACCCATTGGTGAGTGGAGAGAGCATCTTGAATTTACGCCTGCCACAAAGGTTACGGTTTCGCCTGATTTGATTTATGTAGCTTCTAAATTTGGAGTGTACAGCGTTAGCAAAAAAGAAAACATCATTGAGCGTTTTTCAAAAGTAAACGGGCTCAGCGATATTGGAGTAAGCAATATCCTGTATAACAACAGCACCCATCAGTTACTGATTGCTTATAATAACAGCAATGTTGATATTCTTTACCGGAATGATGTTATCAATATTCCTTACATCCTCCGCAGTAATGTAAGCGGCGATAAACGCATTTATGAAATCAGTTTTGTAAATGACAAAGCTTATCTCTCCACAGGGCTGGGCGTTATTGTGATAGATTTAAAAAAATATGAAATCAGCAGTACATTTTACATTGGTAATACAGGCGGCAATGTAAAAGTAAATGGCTTTGCGGCTGATGCGTCCAGGTTTTATGCTGCAACAGATGAAGGTTTAAAAAGCGCCGCACAAAATGCAGCTAATCTTTCTGATTACCGGAACTGGACATTGATAAGTGGAACAAATGGTTTACCCGCAGGAGCCACCCAAAAAGTATTTGTAATTCAAAATAAAATCTTTGTACAAACTGGCAACCGGCTTTATTCATTTAACGGAACATCGTGGACTGTTGTATATGATGATGGTTACCGCTGGGAAAATGTAAATGCAGCGGAAGATGTGATTCTTATTTGTGAAGAAAATTCCGGCTGGGCCGACAGGAGAATTTCTGTTTTTAACCCATCAACTTCAACCGCACAGGTTATTCAAAATTTACCTGCTACGCAGTTTCCCTACCAGGCCACAAAAGATGGCAATGAAGTTTTGTTAGCCGATTTTGGAAAAGGACTTGTTCGTTTCAATGGAAATTCAGCATCCGGCATCAGTATTAATTCTCCTTACGGAAGGCTGGATGGTGAAATGCTATTTACAGATAACACGTTATTTGTTTGCGGAGGAAGTATTAATGAAGCGTGGAATTATCAATTCAACAATACAGGCTTTTTTACTTACAAAGAAAATCAATGGAATGATTATAACCGCAGAAAAATTTCCTGGATGGATACAGTGCTGGACATCATTACCATTGCTGTTGACCCCAGGGATAAAAAAATTTATGCCGGCTCTTTTGGCGGAGGTTTAATTGAATTTGAAACACCCGCCAAATACAAGATTTATAAAAAAGGTTCTGCCATTGGTGAAGCTGTGGGAGACCCCAACAACTACCGAGTTGGAGGCCTGGCGTTTGATGCGGAAAATAATTTATGGATCAGCAATTTTGGTGCACTCAATAATTTTGTTGTTAAGAAAGCAGATGGCACCTGGAAACAAATGCGTGTGCCTTTTGTGATAAATGATAATATGACAGGGGGTATTGTGATTGATGATTTCAATCAAAAATGGATTCAGGTTCCGCAGGGCAATGGCATTTTTGTATTAAATCACGGTGCATCCATTGATAACACTGCTGATGATCGCTGGAAATGGGTGCAAACAGGAAGGGGCAGCGGCAATCTCCCATCAAATGTGGTAAATGCCATTATAAAAGATAAAGATGGTTTTATTTGGGTGGGTACGGATAAAGGCATCAGTATTTTTCAATGCCCGGGTGAATTGTTCACCGCCAATGGGTGCGAAGCGTTTCAGCCAATAGTGCAGTTTGATAATTTTGCCGGTCTTCTTTTCCAGGATGAAGAAGTAAGAGCCATGGCAGTTGATGGCGCTAACAGAAAATGGGTGGGCACCAGAAACGGTGTTTGGCTCATCAGCGCAGATGGGCAAAAAGTAATTGAACGTTTTACAGTGCAAAACAGCCCGTTGCTGAGTAATGAAATCATTCGCATGGCTATTGACCCCGTAAGCGGCGAAGTATATTTTTCCACTTTTAATGGCATCTGCAGTTACAGAAGCACGGCAACAGAAGGAACAGAAAAAACAGAAAACATTCTTGTATTTCCCAATCCTGTTCCATCTGGTTACAAAGGAACAATTGCCGTAAGGGGCCTGGCTAACAATTCTATTGTAAAAATTACGGAACTAAACGGGCGCCTCGTATATCAAACAAGGTCTTTGGGTGGCCAGGCTGTTTGGAACGGAAACGATTATAACGGCAACCGTGTTTCCAGTGGTGTTTATCTTGTGCTGACTACTGATGATGCCGGAACAGAAAAAGCAAAAACAAAGATTGTATTTGTGAAATAACCCGAAGTAAAAATCAATTTACAATAGAAATACAAAACTAAGAAGCCGGCCATCTGGCATATCATGTGTCATTTGATTTGAGTACGCCATTACATACCACCAAAGCAATTATTCTGCGTGCTGTAAAGTATGGCGAAACCAGCTTAATTGTATCTGCTTATACAGAGTTGTTGGGTTTGCAGAGTTATATTGTACAGGGTGTACGGGTTTCTTCCAAAAAAGGCAGCGGCAAAGCGAACTATTTTCAACCCGGCTCGGTACTGGAACTGGTGGTCTATCATCATGAATTAAAAAACCTGCAGCGCATCAAAGAATTTCGCTGGAGTTATTTATATACATCCGTTTTTTCTGATGTAGTAAAAAATTGTGTATTACTGTATATGGTGGAGCTGTTGCAGAAATGTATTAAGCAGCCTGAAGGCAATGCTGATCTTTTTTCTTTTGCTGAAGAAGCGTTGATACAATTAGATACTGCTGATGAAATAACTACAGCGGGTTTCCCCATTTATTTTTCACTGCAACTGGCCCATTTCTTTGGCTTTCAAATCAATCATGAACAGCAAAATACTGTCCTTGATTTGCAGGAGGGCAGTTTTGTAAATCATTATCCGCAACATGTATATTATGCTGATGGAAAAATTGCTGAGCTGCTGTTTGAACTGCTTAAAGTAATGCAGCCTTCCGGGCTTGCAGAAGTGCCCATGAATCATTTGCAGCGCCGTGCCGTACTGGAAGCATTAGAAACCTATTATGCATTACACTTGTCCGAATTTGGAAAAATGAAAACCTTACCGGTACTGCAGGAAGTGTTAAGCTGAATTTTACACGGGTATTACAATCAATACGATTTATTTAAACAGGATGGACTACATTTGCAGCCTTAATGCAGCAAATAACAGATATACTCACCCTTGCACACAAGCACCCGCTCATGAATACGGAGCTGGAACTGGTACACAAACAGGAAAAACAAATTCCGGGCTCTGTGCAGTATGCCATTTACCGTTACAAGTTACAGTCGCAAATGAACCTCGAAGATGTGGGCGAACTGGCTTATAACTTCAATCCAAAAAGCACAAAAGAACGCAGCATTGAACTCCGTTTCTGCATAAGTGGCAATAAATATTGCAGGGATGATAACTGCAGCAATGGTTTTTGCAATAAGCAAAATAACAATTGCAGAGATGAAGTAAATACATTTGATGCGCTGGTGTTTCAATACCCATCTTCTTATCTGAATCAATTTGTAAAAGGCAAATCCTTACAGTCAAAAAGTGATGAACTGCTGGCTTTTAAACATAAAACATCCTTCACCACTTCTGTAAACCTGTGCAGCAAAACAAGAAGCATTTTAGAAAATGTGCTGCATCACAACTACAGCAGTGCGCTGGAAAATATTTATGTAAACAGCCAGTTGCAGGCATTACTGCTGTACGGACTTGAATGCCTGGTGGAAGAAAAAGCAGAAGAAAGCTTTGCCTGTAAGTTTTTAAGCAATGAAGCCGACCGTGAAAAAATAACATTAGCGAAAGAAATTTTATTGCAACGCATCGGCGACCCCATCACCATCAAAGAACTCAGCCGCAAAGTGGGCACCAATGAATGTTATTTAAAGAAAGGATTTAAAGAGCTGTTTGGCTCCACCATTTTTGATTTTTATCAAACACAACGCATGGAGCACGCCAAATATTTACTCTACGAAAAAGGATTGAGTGTTACAGATGTAAGCGCTTTGCTGGGTTATTCATCCATCTCTCATTTTTCTACGGCATTCAAAAAGCATACAGGATTAAAGCCTTGTGAGTTGTTGTTGAGATAAGTTTTCTAAAAATTTATTTTTTAAGTTGAGCTTCGATACTTTCTAATTTTTTAGCCAAATCCTCTATTACAGCTTTAGGAATAACATGTACAGTCACTTCGTTTAAACTAATATTTGACCCATTATTTGTCTCAATATTGTTATGAATAAGATGCCCGTTTAAATTTGGTAAAATTTTTGAAATTCCTACATTGAAAATCTCTGCAAGTTTGTAAATAGTAGTAATGTTGATATCTGTTTTTCCGTTTTCATAATTGTCAAAAGCCTGACGACTAATACCTACCTCAGCAGCAGCACGTTTCACTTCCCAATTATTTCGAAGCCGAAGTTCTTTGATGTTTTTACCCACCTCAACCAATACTTTTTTATCATTGATTTGTTTCTTAATCATATACGAGCAATTAATAATTGCATAAATGTAATTATAACTTGAATCTATGTGGCATTTCTTGGCTAATTAATCTTTTGAGGTGCTAAGAGTAATAGTGAGCTAATCTGTAGAGAAAGAAATCTTTGTCCCTTACTCCG
>JAIEQM010000125.1 GCA_019747705.1 Chitinophagaceae bacterium
AGAGGAGAAGGAGTAAAAGAGAAATACATTTTTGGAAACCAGCATTTGTATTTCATAGCAGCGGTTTTGCGTCGCACGTGTGGCCTTGCGTGAAGGTTCGTTGGTGGTCAACTCATCGCAGGGTGGGGGAAGTAAAGATACATGGGTGGTTGACTAAGAGATTAAAGAGGAGAAGGAGTAAAAGAGAAATACATTTTTGGAAACCAGCATTTGTATTTCATAGCAGCGGTTTTGCGTCGCACTCTTGTGCTGCATCAATCCTATTCAGCTTTTTTGCAGCACCCCGCTTTAGCGGCGGTACGTTCAGTTCTTTATTCATCATCCTATGTGTAACACTCTAACAAAAGGTGTCTGACGTCTTCGACGTCCTGACACCATAAAAAGTATAAAAGCAGAAGTGCTTAAAATAAATTATTAGAAAGCAAGAATCATTTTAATAGTAATGGCTCTTTTAGTAATTTATCCTTTGTATAAACTGGTTCGTGAAATTATTTGGGTAAAGAAAGAAAACTATTTCATTGAAAATAAACTGAAAATCAGAATTAGAACTGATGAAACGATAATTGCTTTTCAAGACCCGTTAATTGACAATGAAATTCAAATAAAAAATGTGAATACAGGCAGGGAGCTAACAATTTCAATAGAATCTCCTGAGTCTGAATTGTTTTTCTATCTGGATTCAACAAAACAAGAAACAATCTTGATTTTGGCAGATAAATTTGCAGGGATTAATAAATACGAACTAAAAAATCTTGCTTTGATTGGAGAAAATTGTTTTGAAGATATTGGTGTTTGCGGAGGATGTAATGACAGTTGCATTCAAATCTTAGGAACACCTGTTTTAAAAGTAAACTGATGAACTAAAAATTATTCCGTGTTTTCCGTGCCTCCGTGGCAAAAAAAATCTTTAAATACTTAAAATGATAATAAGGATTACAAAAAATATTATTCACTTAAAAAAGCGTGGCTTGTGCCATGGTGGCTTCCCCGCTTCAGGGGGAAGTCGGAAGGGGGTTTATGCTTAGTCGTGTCGCCGATTCAATGTTCTGGATGAACCGTTATATGGAACGGGCAGAAAGTTTATTACGTGTACTCCACACCAACTATGTGCTCAGTTTAGACAAAGGCCCTTATGGTGTGCACACATGGAAACCCGTGCTGCAAATTTTCGGTTCGTTAAATGAAGAAGAAATCAATGAGCTTGAGTTCTCTTCGCCTGATGTATTGAAGTATCTCATCACCAATTCAAAAAACACCAACTCACTCCGCAGTCTGGTAAACAAAGCAAGAGAAAATGCAAGAGGCATGCAGGACCATATTACCAAAGAAGTGTGGGAAGAAGTAAATTTCATTTATCACACCGTAAACAATCCGTTGCTTGAAAAACATTTGAGCGGTGAGCACGCACTTGCAACATTAACCAATCTACTAAAACATTGTCTCACCTATGTAGGTGTAACAGACACCACCATGCCACGTGGTATGGGCTGGTGTTTTATGAGTGCTGGCCGGTTTGTAGAAAGAGGAATTGTTACAGCCGATGTTACACTCAAGCAATTTGAACAGATAGGCTTTGTTATTGACGACCATAAAGATATTTTGTACTGGCGCAATTTGTTATTATCACTCAGCGGTTATGAACTGCATTTAAAAACATACCGCAGCAGCACTACTAACAGCAATGTGCTCAATGAAGTGGTGTTTAATACTAATTTTCCACGTTCCATCAGTTACACACTCAACCGTTTAGAGAAATATGTAAAAGATATACTGGAAGAAAATGACCCGCCCAGCAAACAAACCATTCAGCGTGAATACGGGCGTATCCACAGCCGTGTAAAATTTGCGGATGAAAACTTTATAAAACAAGTTAGCTTGCAGCGTTTTTTAGAAGAAACAAAAACAGATCTTCTGAAGTTTTCGCAATTGCTGGGACAACAATTTTTTTCGTATACGTAAGACCTATAAGGTTTGCCGGGCGGGAAAGCTGCGCTGCAAACCTTATAGGTCTGTTCACACTTAACCGATAAAAATGGCAACAAATATTTCAACCATAACCATCAATGCATCAAAACAAAGGGTATGGGATGCACTCACAAAACCGGAGTTGGTAAAACAATGGCAATATGGAAGTGACCTTATAACAAACTGGGAGCCCGGCAGCAGCATTCGTTTTTCTACCGAATGGCAGGGCAAGCTATTTGAACAATGGGGCACTGTTTTAGAAATGCAACCCAACGAACTTATTCAATACAATTTGTTTGCACCACGGCCCGACCTTGAAGACAAACCGGAAAATTATTTCATCATGAGTTATGTATTAACCAGTGATGGAGATAAAACCCAATTGCAAATTATACAGGAAGATAACAGACCCGGCGCCGTGCAGGAAGAGCCGCAGGGAAAAGAAAGCCCGATTTTGCAAATGCTGAAAAATATTGCTGAAACATAGCCAAACGCTGTGGTTCGTGTCTTCACAAACCACACATGAAATAAACCCTTAAAGCTCTATGCCCGTTTTTAAAATACAACACGTTACAAAATATTCTTACACACGGCCGGTAAAAGAAAGTGTGAACCAGGTACGTATTTATCCAATTGCCTCGCCGCAGCAGGAAATCCTCAATCACGAAGTTGTAATAACAGATGCGCCTGAAATGTTTTACTTTTTAGATTACTGGGGCAACCGTTGTGCTGATTTTAGTTTGCCCGATGCCCATAAAGAACTGGTAATTGACAGCAGGCTGGTTGTACGTACTACTGGTGCTGATGAACCGCCATTTGTAATTTCTTTCATCAAAGATATTCAGCCGCAGATTGCTGACGATTTTCAACTGCTTGAATTATCAAAACCCAAAGAAATCAAATCCACGCAGGCAGTTGCTGCAATTCTCTCAGCAATTGTTACCCGGCAAAAAACAGTAATTCAGTTAGTGCAGGAGTGCTCGGCTTATATTTTTCAAAACTTCAAATACATTAAAGGCATCACCACCATTGAAACAACAGTGGATGAAATCTTGGACCATCGCAGCGGTGTGTGTCAGGATTTTGCACATGTGCTGTTGAAGCTGCTACGAACATTGGGCATTCCATCAAGATATGTGAGCGGCTATATCTGCCCCAATAAAAATGGGATGCGGGGCGAAGGTGCCACACATGCATGGGTGGAAGCATTCATTCCCGGTTATGGATGGGCAGGCATTGACCCCACCAACAATGTATGGGTTACCAATCATCATGTAAAGCTGGCCGTGGGCAGAAATTTTAATGATTGCACACCTGTAAAAGGAACTTTTAAAGGCATCTCCCGCCAAACACTTTCTGTTTATGTTTCAGTGGGCTATGAAGACGGGCATGTGTTTGAAGAAGTAAATGATGTGCACATGGAAGTAACCGAGTTGGCCATTACTGCTGACCAATTGGCTTTGGAGGAGGCAGCACAGCAACAACAGCAATAAGCTTAGACCTATTTATTAAGACCTATAAGGTTTGCAGCGCTGCTATTCCTCCCGGCAAACCTTATAGGTCTGGCCGACTCCTTTTATTATTTGCTCAATCAAATATTTTTTCTATTTTTGAAAAGATATCCAAACTTGTAAAAACCAAATCCATTTCTATGAACCGCTTAACTGCAAATGATACGGCACATATTGCCGGTCTCTTCGAAATTAGCGAAGCTCATCTGGAGCAAGCTTCATTTATCGCTTTCAGCAAAATTAAATTGTACAAACTTTCTCAAATGCAGGCAGCATACTGCAAAAGTGTTGATGACATGCGCATGCTTGTGAACTCCACACTTTTCCGTTACATACAGCCCGAACGTATGTTATTGCTTTCAGGTTTTGCAGAAGGTGAACTGGATAATTAATTTTTTTTTCAATCTTCATTCTTAAACTTTGCACTTACATCGTTCAATGATGTTTGTGTATGCAGGATATTGAACCTTTCTACAACTGGCGCCATATTTATACCAGCGAAGAAGATGAACACTCTCCCTTCTACGGCCGTATTTACTCCGAGTTTGAATTTTCGCAAACGGTTTACAACTACTATATCCATCCGCAATGGGATGAGTTTGGCAGCCGCACCATGTACCTCAAAGTTTTAATTGCCGATTACGAAGAAAAATATGCAGTAATAGAACTGATAGGCGAATGGAATGATGCCATTGAAAACGACATCATGACCCTCAAGCGTGATGTAATTGACAAGCTGATGGGAAAGGGGATTTACAAATACATCCTCATTGCAGAAAATATTCTCAACTTTCACAGCAGCGAACGGGATTACTATGAAGAGTGGTATGAAAATGTAATGGATGAAAATGGCTGGACGGTGATTCTGAACATGCCCGAACAAAGCCAGCATGATTTTAAAAAACTCAAACTTAACCGCTGCCTGGAGCTGATGGAACTGGACAACTGGCGTACCTACAAACCCTTTCATTTGTTTAAGAAAATAGATGGAGAACTGAGTAAAAGACTCACCATCTGAATAAACAGAATACCGGCCTTTAAAAAACTTTCTCTATTCCATTTTTGAGAGCGTTCTGTGCTTAAATTTGCCACGGCTTTCCAAAACCATTTAATATGACGTTTGCTCAGATGTTCACTTCCTCGGTAGGGAAAAAATTAGTGATGGGTCTCACGGGCCTTTTTCTTATAACTTTTTTAATTATACATGCCGGTGTAAATGCCTGCATTTTTGCCGATCTCCCCATTTTTGATGCCAATGATAACGGTGATATGTTTAACCGTGCTGCCCACTTTATGGGCTCCACTGTACTTATCCGTATTATGGAAGTGGGGTTATTTGCCGGTTTTATTCTGCATATCATTCAGGGTTATATGCTCACATTGCAAAATCAAAGAGCAAGAGGTGTGGGTTATGCAAAACCAATGGGCAATAGCGGCAGCAAATGGTACAGCCGCAGTATGGGTTTGCTTGGTACGTTAATTTTATTGTTTCTCATTTTACACTTGGCGCATTTTTGGGTGCCTGCCCGTTTTACACATGCAGGTCTGGAAGAAAAAGTTGTAAGAGGTGTTGAAATGCATGATATGTTTGGTTTAATGAAAGTAACTTTTAGTGAACTGTGGGTGGTGATTGCTTATTTACTGGGTGTATTTTCACTGTTCTGGCATTTGATGCATGGCTTTCAAAGTGCGTTCAGAACAGCAGGCATCAGCAATAATAAATTTTTACAATTGCTGGCAACAGCAGGAGTATGGTATTCTGTTATCATTTGCCTGTTGTTTGCGGCAATGCCGGTGGCTATTTATTTGAAGTGGGTGGAGTAAAGAAGTCCTCAGCCCCCTAAATCCCCCCCAAGGGGGACTTGCCAAGCACAGCCCTAACTTGTTTAAGAGGTTTATAAAAATAAGAGTGGTTGATATGTGATGATTAATGGACTATTGATGATGTGGTAGTTAAATAGCTTAAGGTAAAGATGAAGCACCGCCTCCTCTGCCTTGGGCGAGGAGGAAGGGAGGAGAGGCAGAATAGTGTTAAGGCAGTACAAGAGTGCGACGCAACAGAAGTTGAACAGGGCTTCAAAAGCGCACCAACAAAAAATAATTTCGATTCAAACACACGATATGCTGAATTCAAAAATTCCTGCGGGTCCTTTAGACAAAAAATGGACAACTTATAAATCAACCTGCAAGCTGGTGAACCCGGCTAATAAACGCAAGCTGGAAGTTATTGTAGTGGGTACCGGTTTGGCCGGTGCAAGTGCGGCTGCTTCGCTGGGCGAGCTGGGTTATAAAGTAAAAGCGCTTTGTTTCCAGGATAGTCCACGCCGTGCACACTCAATTGCGGCGCAGGGCGGTATTAATGCTGCCAAAAATTATCAGAACGATGGCGATAGTGTGTATCGTTTGTTTTATGATACCATTAAAGGCGGTGATTACCGTGCACGTGAAGGTAATGTGCATCGTTTGGCAGAAGTGAGCGGTAACATTATTGATCAGTGTGTGGCGCAGGGTGTTCCGTTTGCACGTGAGTATGGCGGATTGCTGAGTAACCGTTCATTTGGTGGCACACAGGTTCAACGTACGTTTTATGCTGCGGGCCAAACAGGTCAGCAGTTATTGATAGGCGCTTACCAGGCATTGGAACGGCAGGTTGCGTTGGGCAATGTAGAAATGCTGAGCCGTCATGAAATGCTGGATATTGTAATGATTGATGGAAAAGCACGTGGCATTATTGCACGTAATTTGGTTACGGGTGAGTTGGAGCGCCATTTTGGTCATGCCGTTTTATTATGCACAGGTGGTTACGGCAATGTATTTTATTTAAGTACCAATGCCATGGGCAGTAACGTAACTGCTGTATGGAAAGCACATAAGAAGGGAGCCTGCTTTGCCAATCCATGCTTCACACAAATTCATCCCACTTGCATTCCAGTAAGTGGAGATCATCAGAGTAAGTTAACATTGATGAGTGAAAGTTTGCGGAATGACGGACGCATTTGGGTTCCCAAAGCAAAAGGTGATAACCGCAAGGCCAATGAAATTCCTGAAAAAGAAAGAGATTATTATTTGGAGCGAAGATATCCTGCGTTTGGTAATCTTGTTCCGAGAGATGTGGCATCAAGAGCAGCAAAAGAAAGATGCGATGCGGGTTATGGTGTTGGCACAAGTAAACAAGCAGTTTACTTGGATTATGCTGATGCCATTAAACGTTACGGAAAAATTGAAGCAGGCAAACAGGGATTGGTGAATGTGGATGAAGCCACCATTATTAAAATGGGTAAGGATGTGGTGAAAGAAAAATATGGTAACCTGTTTGATATGTATGAAAAAATCACGGGTGAAAACCCATACGAAGTGCCGATGCGGATTTATCCTGCTGTGCACTATACCATGGGAGGTTTATGGGTGGATTATGAATTGATGACCAATATCCCCGGCTTGTATGCATTAGGTGAAGCTAATTTCAGCGATCATGGTGCTAACCGCCTCGGTGCGAGTGCATTGATGCAGGGATTGGCAGATGGATATTTTGTAATTCCATATACCATTGGTAATTATTTAAGTGATGAAATTTATTTAAAACCTATTTCAACTGATCATCCTGCATTTGCTGAAACTGAAAGTAAGGTTCGTGATCGTATTCATATGCTCATGAACATTAAAGGCACCAAAACGGTTGAAAGTTTTCATAAGCGTTTGGGCAAAATTATTTGGGACAAATGTGGCATGGCCCGTAATGCAGAAGGTTTGAAACAGGCTATTAAAGAAGTACAGCAGTTGAAACAGGAGTTTTGGAGTGATGTGCGCATTCCCGGTGAAATCAATGAAATGAATCCTGAACTGGATAAAGCCAACCGTGTTGCTGATTTTATTGAGTTAGGTGAATTGATGTGTATTGATGCGTTAAACCGTGAAGAAAGTTGCGGTGGCCATTTCCGTGAAGAACATCAAACAGAAGAAGGTGAAGCATTACGTCATGATGATAAATACATGTATGTAGCTGCATGGGAATTAAAAGCTGATCATGAATGGGAATTGCATAAAGAGAGCTTGGATTATGAAGTGGTGAAGCCGGGTCAAAGGAGTTATAAGTAGAATTTAAAAAATCTTAAATAATTTTTACGAAGGAAAAATTAACGATAGAAAATTTTGGACCAATTAAATCGGTTGAATTAGAACTTAAGAGATTTAATATCCTAATAGGCGAACAAGCTACTGGAAAAAGTACTGTAGCAAAAGTTTTGGCCGTATGCAGATATTTTTCTTTTATTAATGAGTTTAATTATTTTGAAAAGGAAGGAAGTGCTTTTTCTTGGGGTTTGATTTCTTGGGGGTTAGACGGTTTTGTAAAAAAAGATACAATAATATCATATTCCTGTCAACATTATTCATTAGAAGCTGTAGCTGTAAAAACAAGCTTTGATCCCTGGGTTAATAAGAGTAATGACAATGAAGAATCTTTTGATGTAGAAATTAAGCTTGTTCCTAAATCAAAAGAATTTAAGACCTTACTTTCTGAGTTGAAAAAAATAAACGCCAACCTCAACAAATATTCTCTAGAAGATACGCCTGTAACTTTTTTTCAAAATAAGGTGGCTAAGGTTATGGAAAACCCATTTTATCTTCCTGCTGAGCGAGGTCTTCAATCAATTTTTTCATTAGGAAAAAGCCCGAATTTTTCGGATTCTCTATTTAATCAATTTGCCAAAATTGACAGCATTAATAAAAATTTTAAAAAGGCTACAGAAATAGAACCCTTAAACTTATTTTATAAGAACGAAAGAGGAAGTAGTCTTTTTAAAAGTAAAAAGCATGGTTTTATTAATCTTTCAAATGCCGCAACGGGCTATCAATCTGCAATACCGATTGTATTAACAATCAAATATTACAGTGATATACGAAAAAAGAAAAAGACCTTTATTGTAGAAGAACCAGAGCAGAATTTATTCCCAAAAGCGCAATATGAACTGGTAAAATTTTTTACTGAAGATATAAATAGCATGCACACTCTTTTAATTACAACACATAGCCCATATATTTTAACATCTCTAAACAATTTAATGTATGCGTATCAAACAGGGCAGGATTCAGAAACGGAATCAAATAAAATTATTGAAAAAAAATATTGGCTTGATCCAAATGAAGTGAGTTCGTATATGCTTCTACCAGACGGTACGTGCGAAAATATTTTAAATAGAAGTGATGACGGCACTATTTTAATAAAAGCCGAAAAAATTGATGCGATTTCAAGACAATTAAATCGAGACTTTGATAAGTTAATTGACTTGGAAATTTCAAAGTGAATATGAGAATTAACTTAAAAAATCATGTTTGTAATTGCAAAGAAGGCTGCATAATAAACTCTAAGCAAAGTGTCTTTTCGGTTTACGGCTCAAAAACCAGCTATCGGTTGGAAAAGAAAAAAACAAGCTTGGCAAGTAAATATGTAATTGACGATTGTGTTTTAAAAGCATTTAAGAGTGAACAAAAATGTGATTATTTATTTTTAGTTTTTAATGGGGCTTTAAAGGATGGATATTTTATTGAATTAAAAGGTGGCGATGTACCAAAGGCAATAAATCAGTTACTGAACTCTGTTCAAAAATTAAGGGCAAATGTATCTGGATCACTTTTTGGCAGAATCATAAGTTCAAAATTTCATAATACACTTGAAACAATTAATAGTAACGAGTATCGGCAGTTGAGAAAATTATTATCTGGAAACCTTAAAATAAAAAATATTAAGTTTAAAGATTCAATAAGTTTATGATTTTTTAATGAAAATATTATAATAATGGAACATAAGAACATCAATGTAAAACTCAAAGTTTGGCGTCAGCGCAACAGCAACGACAAAGGAAGCTTCCAAACCTACGATGCAAAAAATATCTCCCAGGAAATGAGTTTCCTGGAAATGTTTGATGTATTGAACGAAGAGTTGATTAAAGAAGGCAAAGACCCCATTGCTTTCGATCATGATTGCCGTGAAGGTATTTGCGGTATGTGCAGTATGTACATTGATGGTCGTCCGCACGGACCATGGACAGCCAATACAACCTGTCAATTGCATATGCGTGCCTTCAATGATGGTGATACCATTACCGTTGAACCCTGGAGAGCCAAAGCATTTCCGGTGATTAAAGATTTGATGGTGGACCGTACCGCATTTGACCGAATTATTCAGGCCGGCGGATATATTTCTGTGAATACAGGTAATGCTGTGGATGGTAATTCATTGCCTATTGAAAAAAATAAAGCAGATGCTTCTTTTGCTGCTGCCATGTGTATTGGTTGTGGCGCCTGTGTAGCGGCTTGTAAAAACAGCAGTGCTATGTTATTTACCAGTGCAAAAGTTGCGCATTTGGCTTTACTTCCGCAAGGGGAGCCAGAACGTAAATCAAGGGTAATGAATATGGTGGCACAAATGGATAAAGAAGGATTTGGAGCCTGTACCAACACGGGTGCATGTGAAGCTGTTTGCCCCAAAGAAATTTCCATCAGCAATATTGCCCGCCTCAATGCCGAATATACATTGGCGAGTTTGGTAACGGAGTAACGCCGCTTAACTGATTATAAAAAAACCTCCCGTTGCGGAGGTTTTTTTATTTTGAAAAGAAAATTACTAAGATCAAATGTACCCCCCCCAAAAAAAATATGCCGGCTCGAGGTTCTTCCGCCGGCATATTAGTAATGTAATATAATGTTATGAGCACGCCTTTTTGTAGAGTTTGCCTGGTTCCTTACTGTAGAATCTGTAGCTTTTTAGACTTACTCACGCCATTACTTGTAATTTGTACAACGTAGTTTCCTGCTTTAAGGTTTGAAAGGTTCAATTGTACCTGTGTTTGTCCTTTTACAAATCGCAGGAAAAATTCTTGCTTTGAAGTCATGAGGTCAAAAAACTTAACTTCAAAGGCGCTGCTTACACCGGTTAATGTTAGCAATGCTGTATTTTTTGCAGGGTTCGGCGTAATGGAGAAATCAAAACTTCCTGCACCCACTCTAAATGGTTCTTCTCCGCCATCACAATTCATTGTACCAGCTTGACCGTAAATGGGCGCACTCCAGCCGCATGCATTCTGATAACGATAGGTAAACTGAAATGCGTTTGGATGTGCAGAAGCAGACATTAGAGCCAAAAATTCTTGATTTAACGAACTTGCAAAGCTATAGCTTCCAGAAATTGTCCACTCATGAGCAGTAGTTCCGGGTGGTGCTACTGAATTATTGCCATCGTAGGTGGGAACGAAGGTTAATGCTTCACTTGGGCAAACAGAAAAACTATTGCCTGGTCCATTCGATGCATAATTAAAACGCTGGCCATAAAGGAAAAACTGACCTGGAATGGGTGTGCCTGCTATAACATTTAGTGATAAAGGTGTAGTTTGATTACAACTGTTTAAGGAGGCAGATAAAGTTACAAACCCATCCTGCAGTTTTTGTAATGTAATACTCCTGTCTGCATTAATCGTTGTGCTTACAATACCAGTTGGTATAACCGTCCATGTTACAATACCATTTGGAGGTAGCCCATTTACCCTGTACGTTTGCGGGCCTGTACAAAAAGCACCAGGCCCTGAAATACTATAGCCGGATGGTTGGCATTGCTGTGAACATACTTCATTGTTGGGAGTAACCCCTTCCATTTCATTAAACAAAAACCTGGCATTCCTTGCTGTAAAACGCATGGATGCATTATTGTAAAGCGATTGAGCCGGTACAGACTCCTGCGCTATATATGTAGCTGCGGGTGATGGATAAGAGGGGTTGGCACCATTTACAAATTTTGCAGTGAAACTACCTGCATCAAAGGGCGTAACATCTAAGGCGCTGCCTACTGGCAAATAGGTATATTCTGTATAAAAAGATTGAGTTTCTGCATTAAACCCGGGTACAAGTGACAATTTGAAAAACCCCGGACTTTGTAAAACTTCTAACAGGGTTGTTGCGGCTTTGATTGCTTTGATAGCTTTTTGGATTGCTTGAATATACTGAATGACTGCACTGGTAGTATTTATTACGGTACTTGCTCCTGATAAATATTCTAAAGCGTTATAGTACTCACGCAAACTACCAAAGCTAAGTGTTTGCTGGTTAGAACCCGGAACACCATCATAAGGAATTATAGAAGTGCCTGCGGATACAGTTTTGTCGTAGCCTGTTTTAACTATGTTAATAGCCCCGAACAGTTTTAAAGCGAACACACATTTTACACTGGCAATTTTTCTGTTTCCATCCGATGCAGTTGGAACAGCACGTGCATAAATTAAGGTTTCATAATTTACTTTTAAAAGTGTAACACCAACTAAGCCCCAAAGAACCTTGCCCTTCAATTTAGCATACACCTCCATTCCCATATCAATAAACTTACTACCCGCAGGCATTAGCTGGTTGGCACACTCATTGCCCAAAATGGTAGCTACAAATTTATAGGGGCTGATATAATTTACCATGGGTTGGTACACATTGCTTATAAACGTGTTGGTATTAAAGTTTTCATCACTGGTACTGCGGTAAAATAAAATATCCTGGTTAATAGGGGCATCATAATATCTCATTGCGTCACCGTACTCAGGAAAAATTTGTCTTGTTGTAATACCAAAATAATTATAACTGGCCAGCATACGTGTCATCATTTGTATGCCGAGGGCTATATTGGCACCACGGTGCGGAGCATCGTGTGTTATAAGCAGCCTTGTTTGGGTGGGGTTGCCACCCAATTGCTTAGTTACCTCTGCCAAAGCATACCTTGCTACTATGCCGCCTGTGCCTATACCCAATACCACATTTTGCAGGCTGCCGCTTTTGTTGGTATTTATTTTTGTAATTGCGTCTTTAAATACCTGTGCATTGTTTACCACTCCATCCTCTCCTTTAGTAAAATTTACAAATACCAAATCGTACTGGGCCACATCTAAAGCATCGTTGAAATCGTAACCGCCTGTTACTGTATTTTGAATAGAAGTTAAAAGCTGGTCTAAATTGTATGGTCTATCTTGCAGTTTAGGTGCAATGCCAAAAATGTCCATATTTTCTGCTACAATTAATGGCTTTTTTAGCAGGCCTGTGGTATTGGTAGTGCTGAGTATGTAGCTAATGGTGCCGCCCCCATGTACTCCCGGAACAGGAGCTATGGTACCCCAGGGCGGGTTTACAATATTGGCTCCCATGTAGCGTGCTTGTGTATTACTTACTGTAAGCACATAGTAAGAGCTGTAACACTGCAGCACCACATTGTTACTTAGGGTGGCTTTTATGGTAAGTGTATGATAGCCACTATCAGCATACGTAATGTTTACCGGTGTATTGGGCGCAAGGGTGCGAAGACCCTGCCCATCATCAAAATTCACCTGCAACTGGCTTATGCTTAGCCCGGTATTGCTCCATACCAAATTGGGGTTATATACAAAACTGGCGGTATTGGTAACGTTATTGGCCTGCAGGGGTGCTGCTGCAAATAAATAGTTGGTAGTATAAGGGCTTCGGTTGCGGCCTGCTACATCATATACCCGCTTATCAGTGCTGTTAAAGTACAACAGGTTATTGGTATAAGCATCCGTTTTTACTTTTGCATATTGCCCTAAGAGCAGGCTTATAGGTATGGCACTGGTACCTGCATTTTGCAAAGCAGTATTTACCGTAACAATGCTTGGTAGTGGATTAGTGCCTGCCTGGCAATAACTGGTTTGCAATTGAAAATAAAGTAACCTCCACAGGCTCATTTCAATTTTATTACTATCGCTCAAGTTGCCATTAAAAGCAGTCATAGGTATAAAGGGTGCACCATAATCTTCTAAAAAGCCAGTAGGCACTTGTGTTTTATCCAATGGACCAGCCACATAGCGTTGTAGCTTATCTATTGTGCTTGTATCGGGTGCTTGAGCTTTGCTAAATTTGGGCAAAGCAGTAGCTAAAGCTACCATTATGGTAGCAAAAAGTATTTTTTTCATTTTTGAATTAATTTAAAATTTGAAATCGAATCTGCCCTTACTTATGTCTATTGTGGTACATCCAAGTTTTTCTAAACGAAAATCAAACCTGCCTGCTATTATTCTACTGATTTTATCATATTTATCTATGTATAAAATTCCTGAAACTGTTACCTCTTTGTAGTTAGAGACTAACCAGCAATTATTTGTAGTTAAAAAATAGCAAATAGATTTCGTCGTATCTTTTAAGTTGATTACAACTGGAGATGTAGTTGAATTCAAACTCCAATAACCAAGCCCAAAATGTTCATCATTACTTGAACTTGAAATAACTTTATATGCATTTATTCCAATAACTCCATTACGAATTCCGGGGTCATAATCTATACTTAAATTATTCCCACTACCATTATTTCCTTGGGGTATCCAAGGCTGTCCGTTTAGCAAAAAGCCAAAGGTGTTAGCCCCAGTTTGTGTGGCAGGTGGCAGGCCGGGTGTATCGGTTTT